>DATEPC010000047.1:0-1166 GCA_035273405.1 Pyrinomonadaceae bacterium
CGATGCGCCGGCCGTTGTCGAAGGCCAGACGATCGATGAACGGAATCAGTGGCGGCGCGATCTCTTCATGGCAGATGCGCACCAACTCGTCCTGAACCTCTTCCGGATGATCGACACCCTCGACGCGCAGTTGATCGTTGACTCCGAAGACGATCACGCCGCCGCCGGTGTTGGCCAGCGCGACAATCCCCTGCGCGATTCGTTCAGAGTTCGAAAGTTTTACTTTAAGTTCGAGGTAGGTGTCTTCGCCGCCGCGGACCATCCGCATCAGCTCAGTGCGCGAAGTCTGCGGCGCGCCGCTGGAATAAAGATATTCCTGAAAAGAGCGTTCGGTGACCGGCTCGTGCCGCTGGTTGCTGCGAAATCTTCTGCGAGCCATTTTGTAATGACGGGGACGCTTAGGCCCGCCCGGATGCCGAAACCGCATCGCTGGAATCAGAATTGGTGCTTCACGGGGTAACGATGCCAGTGTAGCATAGCGCGAATGAGAGTTGTGGCACAGACTTCAGTCTGTGCTACCGGTCAGAATCACAGACTGAAGTCTGTGCCACTAATTTGAATGTTCTCGCACCGGAATCACGCAAAAGCTTACGTCGGATTGGGATCGAATCTCGGCGATCGCGCGGGCAACCTGTTGCTGGCCGTTCGCGGGATGATGGAAGCGTCGCTGTGCGTGACGCGCGTGTCCTCGATTTATGAAACTGAGCCTCTCAGTGAAGTTCAACAGCCACCGTTCCTCAATATGGTGGTCGAGATCGGCAATACTTTACCTACGCCCGAGCAAGTGATGGCGCGGCTGCTGCGCATCGAATTTGCGCTGGGTCGAACTCGAGAAGTGAAAGACGGGCCGCGCACGATCGATCTCGATCTGCTGCTTTACGGTGACGTCCAGAAAGATACGGAGTTCCTGCGGCTGCCGCATCCGTGTCTTCATGAGCGACGGTTCGTGCTGGAGCCGCTGGTTGAAATCGCGCCGCGTGTGACTCACCCGAGATTGAAAGCGAGCGCCGCAGAATTATTGGAAAGCGTTGCAGACGAATCGGCGGTGAAAAGATGGGAGCCGTGATACAGAACCGCGAGCGGTAGCGAGCGGGATCAAGACTCTAGTTGCTTCATTATCCCGCTCGCTACCGCTCGCGGTTCTGTAAATCCTCAATCCAGCTTGG
>DATEPC010000048.1:0-9169 GCA_035273405.1 Pyrinomonadaceae bacterium
CACGCCGGCGTTTCGAGTGCGGCCGGCGCGGCATGGGGAGCACCGGGTTTCGGCGGCATCGAAGACATTCTCGGTGACTTGTTCGGTTTCGGCGACGTGTTCGGGGCGGCAGGCCGGAGCGGCGCGCGCCGCTCAACGCAGCAGCGCGGCGCGGATTTACGTTACGACCTCGAGATTTCTTTGGAGCAAGCCGCAACCGGAATGACGGCGCAGCTTCGCATCCCGAAACTTGAAGCGTGCGAATCGTGCGAGGGCGCCGGCACGGCTCCGGGAACAAAGCCGGAAACGTGCCAAACCTGCGGTGGCGCCGGTCAGGTTCGTTTTCAGCAGGGCTTCTTTTCGGTCTCGCGCACCTGCGGCAATTGTCGCGGCACGGGACAGATAATCACATCGCCGTGCGACAAATGCCGCGGCCATGGGCGGGTTGAGCGCGAGAAGCAGATCGAGGTAAAGATTCCCGCCGGCGTTGAAACCGGTTCGCGACTGCGGCTGCAAAGTGAAGGCGAGTCAGGAGCGTATGGCGGCCCAGCCGGAGATCTGTACGTCGTAATTCATGTTGCTGAACACGAGTTGTTTGAGCGGCAGGGAAATAATCTCTACTCGGCCGTCCCGGTTACGTTTGCGCAGGCCGCCCTCGGAGCTGAAATCCAGGTCAAGACGCTGAACGGCGCAGACGCGCTGAAGATTCCCGCCGGAACGCAGACCGGCACTGTGTTCCGCGTGCGCGGCCAGGGAATGCCCGTGCTGGGTGGTCGTGGCCGTGGCGATTTGTTCGTCTCAGTCTCAGTCGTAACGCCAACGATGTTAACGCGCGAACAGCGCAAGCTTTTGGAACAGCTTGAGCGGATCGAAACAAAGGATTTGGAAGACAAGAAACTGTCCGAAAAGGTTCGAGATATCTTCGGCTGAGGGATCAGTTTGTGGCACGTGCATCTTGCGCGTGATTTCACGGGCGGGACGCCCGTGCCACCCTTAGATCTCGCCGCAAAACCATTCGTCGTCGCCGTCTATTCTCCGAGAGGTAGTCTATGAAATTCCCTTTCCAGTTGCCTAGTTTGATTTCCCTGGGAGCGCGGGCATCCTTGTCCGCAATTTCGCTCGTTCTACTGCTGGCAGCTTTTTCTGTAGCTTCGGCCCAGGAGTACGCCGAAATGAAGCAGTGGGAGTCGTTCGACTTTGCTTCCAAGCGTATCTCAGCGGCCGATGTCGCCAAGGTGAAGGCCGAAAACCTGCAGCTGATGCGCGGCGTTGTGTTCGGCAAGCACGGCCGCGTCTTTAAAGACTGGGAAATCAAGACCTACCTGCAATCCCGAGACTGGTATAAGCCGAACCCGAATTTTACGAACTCAGCGCTGAACGATACTGAGCGTGACAACCTTGATGTTATCCGCATCGCCGAAGCCGAACACCACGGGACTGTGCAGCCCGGCGATATGCGCCTTTATCAAAATCGCCTGTTGACACGGAGGAAGCTGGGCACGCACACAAACGCCGAGTGGACGGTGTTGGCGGCCGAGATCGAAGCCATCCACGGAAAGCGTTTCGACGATCAGCCCTGGCTGCAGCAGTACTTTGAAGAAAGGTACTGGTACAAGGCGGCAAACAATTACAAGCCGAACCTTTCGGCGATTGAAGAGAAGAACCTGCGTTTGATCGACACGATTCGCCGGCAGCAAAGGCGCGTGGCGCTTCAGCCCGGCGACATGGAGTTGTTTGAGAACAAGCTGATCAACGAGGCGATGCTTCGTGGATTAAGCCTGCACGAGCTGCGCTTGCTGCGCAATGAAATCTACGCGCGCCACGGCCGCGTGTTTAAAACGCTCTGGCTCCAGCAATACTTCGGCAGCCAGATGTGGTACGACGCGAACGAGAGTTTCAAGGACGAAGAAATGTCGGGCCCGGACAAGACGAACGTTGGGACGATCGTTGCGTACGAAAACAAACTGCACAACCAGCTCAGCACTAAGCCCATCACGCGCGCGCTGCTGCAAGGACTGTTCATTGAAGACGTGCGCAAAATGCGCGACGAGATTTACGCACGTCGCGGCAAGACGTTCACCAATCGCTGGACGCAAAAGTATTTCGAGAGTCTGGATTGGTACAAAGCTGATCCGAAATTCAGCGACGCTTCGTTGACTCCGATCGAGAAGAGGAACGTGGCGACTATCGCCGCTTACGAGAAAAAGGCCGTAAGCGCCCTGGACGTCATAGAAGGTTGATAAGGCCAACTTTGGGCGCCGCGTGACGGCGCCGAGAAAAGCGGAAGGCAGTGAACAATGAGCAGCGAGCAGTAAGCAGTTGGGATTTGTTTAGAAGCGAGCTACTGCCCGCCTTCCACGAATGCGGCTTTGCCGTCTGATGTGCGGAAAAGGCTCTGCCTTTCCGGTAATCGAGCTTTCAATGAGCCCCGCTTCGAGGCGCAGCCTCGAAGCGGGGCAATCTTTTCGGGCGGCAAAGTCGCGGCAGGTCAACTGATTGCTATTGCGAATACTGGTTCAGTTTGAGGATTCTTCTTAATTCACGCCGCCGCTTTAGCGCTGCGTGATCGCGTTAACTGAGAAATTGGAAACCGTTTAAACGCTTTCCCGGTGTTGTTACTGCGTCTAGACACCGGGCTTAAGCCACCGTGTGAATAAGAGGGCGAAACTGAATCAGTACCTCTCTTGCAGCGTCCCGGATTCGATTTTCTCGCGAACGGTTAGCAGCTGCGAGTGGAGTTCGAGCTCATTTGCGTTCGTGACTTCACCGTTTCGATAAACTTCTTTTCCCGCCACCATCGTCATTCGCACATCGCCTCCTGAAGAGGAAAAAATGAGCGCGTCCACCGGATTCGTGGGCGGTTGCTGATGTGCGCCGTCGAGCGCCACGGCAATCAAGTCAGCCTGCATTCCTTCGGCCAGGGCGCCAATCTGACCATCAAGTCCCAAGGCCCGCGCGCCGCCGAGCGTGGCTGCGAACAGGGCCTGTTCGGCGGTGACCGGGGCAGTAGCCCGCGCGTTAGCAAGGGCGTCGCTCTTTGAAACGCCCTCCCTCACGGTCGGGCCACTGCCCCGACGCACGCGCGCCAGCAACGTCGCAAAGCGCGCTTCTTCGAGAATGTCGCAGTTGTTGTTGCTGGCAACCGAATCGCTACCGAGGCCAAGATTCAAATTCGCCGTGAGAAACCTGGCGAAAGGCGCTCGCCCATGGCGCAGCTTAGCATTCGACTTGGGACAATGCGCGACGCCCGCGCCCGCGCTGCGCATGGTCTCAATATCCGCGTCGTTGACAGATATGCAATGGGCAAGCAATGGCCGCGTTTCCAGAACGCCGTGCCGGGCCAAATACTCGATCGTAGATATCTTCTGACCTTGCCAATCAATGCCACGCGCGCGCAAGCCCTCCGCGAACGGTCCGGCACCGTCAAACATGAACAATCTCTCCGCTTCAGATTCGGCTGCATGCACCATCAGCGGCAGGTTTTCGTCGAGAGCCAGCCGTGCAATTAGCTCGAGTTGCGGCGCGCTGACAGTGTAGGGTGCATGCGGCGACACGCCTGCGCGTAGGGTCACTGATTCAAGAGAGCGCATTTCCGTAAGTTGGTTCCGCAGCTTCGCAACGTTTTCTTTCGCGAGCTGCGGATCCGGTCCAAACGATTCCTGATACACAATGCCGCGCACCCCGATTTCGCGCAGAGCCCTCATCGAGAGCGCCGCTGCTGAACTTGAATCGCCGACGCACGTTATTCCGGAGCGCGCCGCTTCGATCGCGCCGCAGGCGGCTGAAACGAAAAGATCGCCGGCTGTCATCGACATACGCGCGACGGTCAACTTGCGCAGCCAGGCGAAAAAGTCAGTCTCCTCGCTTTCCAGAAAGCCGCGCATGACCGTCAGCTCCAGATGCGAATGGGCATTGACCAGTCCCGGCAAAAGCACACTGGCGCCGAAATCCGTGGCCGCGGCATGAGGGAAACGCGCGGCGAGATCTTCTCTGGCACCGACACCGACGATCGTTTCACCGGCAACGGCCACCGCTCCATGCTCAATCGGCGCTGACGCGATTGGCAGCACCCAGCGCGCTGAATAGATCGCCGTCATTCGGTTACTCGTGGCGCCACTCAAAGGGCGTCGTTGATCTTCCTTTAGCGGATTTCACTTCGCGATAACGGCGGAGAATTGAGGTGACGTAGGCGCGTGTCGACGGAATGTCGATGCGTTCGATGAACTGTTGTTCGTTAAGCGGCGGCGAGCCGTCGGGCACGCGAGCCCATTCGACAACGCGGCTGTTTCCAGCGTTGTACGCGGCGAGCATGCGCGCTTCACCCCCCGGCGTGTTCTTGTATTGTTCGCCGAACTTGCCGAGATACCAGGAGCCGATTTGCACGTTGCGTTCGGCCGGCGCCAATAAGCTCTCGGGATCAGCGGCGTTGGCCGGCGGCACTTCCGGCGCGCCACTTTGGGCAACCCATTCGCGCGCCACCGTCGGTGTGACCTGCATCAATCCAATTTCGCCTTTGTCGCCTCTCTTCCACGGACTGAAGTACGTCTCTTCGTACATGATGCTCCACACCAGATCCGGATCGACCTTGTGTCGCGCCGATTGGCTGGCTATTAGCGAGTCGTATCGATGAATCCAGTACTGATCGAAAAGGTAAGCAGCGCCGGCCAGCAGAATTACCGCGAGAAGAATGATGACGACGCGCTTCATTGAATCCGGGTGGTGAGACTCAAGCTAATTGCGCCGCGAGAAATGTGACCAGAGATCGGCAGTGGCATACGCCTGATCGACGCCTTCGTAGTGCATTCGCATTGCGCGCGAATCGAGCACGTGCCCCTGCAACCAGACTTCGGCCGAGAGCGTCGCGCCAACTTCCAATGTGGCGCCGGTCAGAGCCCGCGCGTTCACCAGCACTTCGAGTTTCAGACGATCGAGATGAACGTATATCCAGTAAAGTTCGGTGCCCGAAAGAGGATTGATGAGCGGCTTGAACGCGATGACGCGGCCGCGAAGGATCCAATCATTCTCGTGCGCGGCGCGTGAAGGCGCGGCCCGCTCAAGCGGCAGCCAGCGCGGATCCATCTCGCGCGAACAAACCCGCGCCCGATAAGCCAGGCCGCACAGTCCAACATGCAGCTCTGGCGCGCGAAATCCCGAGACGCCGACTTCCGTAAGGTTCTGCAATTCGAAAAGGACTTCGGTCTCGGTGCCGTCGCAGTAGCCGTGGATCACTGCCTCGCCGGCCTCGTCGTACTCAGTCAAAGCCCACGGCGCAATCCTTTGCGAGTAGCGGGCGCGAAATCCCGGACGGCAGTTCGCGTAAAAAACATCGCCGGTACCTGATTCATATAGCACCGTCCAGACTTCGAGACCCTCGCCGAGCTTCCAGCAGCGGCCATGAAGCACGCCGCCGCGGCGCGAGAGCTGACTCGCCTCGCCCTGGTTTTCGGCGCGTTCGGCCAGAAAATTGATGGCCTTCTCAGTCGGCACTTCCAGCCCGATGGTTTCGAAAGTGGCGTCCATCGTCATCGCGCAGCCCGTTTCGGCGTGGGCAGAGTTTCGTCGTCGTGAGCTTCGTCGCGCGGGGCACGCTTCCGGAAGCCGCGAATGTTGCGCACGCTCCCATGCTGTGGCTCTACTCCGGAGCGGACCATTTCGGTAAACAGATCGACGTCGTAATCAGCTTCGCGCGACATGGTCTCGCGAATGCGAATCAGGACGGTTAAGAATTTGGGTCGCCGGTACATTAAAACTCAGAAGTCAGATGTCAGATATCAGTAGTCAGAAGAACTGCCCAGGACCTAGGCTTTCTGTTTCTCAGTTGCCTCAGAAACTAAAAACTCCGGCGTCACGATCATGGGAACAAAAAATCCGGCGGCTGTATTGAACAATCGGATGCGTGCTTGCCGCCGCACGTTCGCAAGATGGCCGAAGTTCCATGTAACTAGATAGTCGATTTTGTGAAACGAAGCAACTGCGACGTGCAAAGCATCGGCGAGGTACTTGCGATGAAAGATCCCACGCGACACGTAACCTTCAGCCAGAATCGCGCACTCTTCCGTCAATTCAACCTGCTCGATACCGCGAATCAATTTCAAATATGCGGCGCGATGCGGCTCTTCGGTGCGCTCCAGCTCGCGCACAACGATCTGCGAGATCACCGCGCGATACTGCGACAGCTCGTGTTCCCACCAACGAATCGTGAGATCGCGACGAAATGGCTCGCCGTTGTCGAGGTAAGCTCCGATGATGGATGTTTCAAGATATGCGCTCGGTTTCATGGCCCGCTTGTTTCCTGTGGGAGAGGCTCACCGGCAGGCCGGGGCACGTCGAGCGGCTCGAAGCGCACGATGGCGCGCCGAAAATCGAAGATCACGCGAAAGTGCCGAAGGAAATTTCCGCCCAGAATGCCACTTTGCTGAAACCCCGCCGTCTCGTTGATCGGATCGAGGTCGAGCACCGCGGCGCTGATCTTTTCTCGCGAATAACTACCGACGACCACCTTGGGCAGCAGGGCAATCTTTACGTTTTCGGTAACACCAGCGGCCCCGTAAACACGCATTCGATCCTCTTGAATGAAAGTAATTGCGTCGTCGAGTTCGGCGGCGCGCTCAGAAAGTACGCTCACGGTTGCGCCCGTATCAATGATGAAATTCAGAGGCCTCTTGATTCCTTCAATTGTGACTTCGCCGCTGAGAAAGCCACTCGCCGTCGTGCGTACGGCCACGTCAATGCCGGGACGGGTAACGCCGGATGTGACATCTCGCCAGCTCAGCCCGCCCACTGCGGCGTCCAGGTTCAGAGCGTTCCGCGGCTTCACCAATGTCATTTTGCGGCTTCCGTAATCGACGACAGTTACCAGACGGCCCAGCGCTGCAATTCCAAGATAGCCGTCAACGGGCGTTTGCATGCCGTAAAATTGACGAATGTAGACGGGAATGTTTTCGACCCGAACGTCGCCTATATCCATCGAATTGATGAAGCCGTAAACGATTTCGAAACGCCCGCCGCCGCCCACGGCGCGCGCCATCCCACCACGCGCAACAGACTTGATGCCCAGCTTGCGTGCGGTTTCTTCAGAAAGGACGGACATCCCTGAGCCCGTATCCAGCACGAATCGGAGGGGAGTCTTGGATCCATTGACTCGAATTGTGAGGATCGGCCGATTGTCGAAAGCTTCGAAGGGCACTACCGCGCGTTCACCGCTGACGTCATAGAGCGAGTTTTGCCGTCCAATGTAACGCAGAAAGTCGATCAACCCACGAATCCGCGCGCGACGGTCAGCGTCAGTGCTGGGCGCGATGAGCAGAAAGCGCTCGTACGCGTCGGCAGCTTCTTTGTACCGTTCGGAGCGCGCGGCAGCCTGGCCCAAACTGAAAAGATAGTCCGGTTCGTCGGCGTCGATACTGGCGGCGCGCCGAAGTTTCGCCAGCGCGTCAGCCGTACGATTCTCATAGAAATCAACCATTGCCAATCCGGCGATGGCCATCGCCTCTTGAGCATCGAGTGTCAGCGCGGTGCGAAACTCTTCGATCGAAAGTCGAAAATCTCCCGAAGCCAAAATGGCTGCGCCCAAAAGCGAATGTGCGCGAGCGGACAGCGGATCGACGGCAACCACGCGCGCCGCATGGTCATATGAATCCTGCACGCGACGCTGCTTGAGCAAAGCCTTGCTCAACCCGAGCCGTGCGTCAGCGTCGCGATCGTCTTTCGTGAGAATGTCTCGGTAGAGCTGCTCAGCGCGCTCGAAATCTCCGGAGCGCAAAGATTTCTGGGCCTTCTGGCGATCTTTCTTGATGTCCGCGAAGGCGGGAGCGGCAAGAATTAAGAAGAGCAGCAGTAGGACGAAACGACGGACGAGTGAATGAAATAGAGTTGTTTGGGGGGGGGCGGTTAGTTCCATGATGGTTACTTCAGAACTTTTCCCGTTCTCATCGACCAGAGTACCAGATCTAACTCGTCAAAGTTGATGCCGACTGTGTCAGCGAAACTTTTCATTCGCTGCTCGGCTTCAAGATAGCGATTACGAGTGGTAGGCGGCTTCGGCGAATCGATCACACCCAGCTCTGCCAGGCAGCGCACAATGTGCTTGTCCAGAATCCCATAACCTTTGAAGCCGACATTACGTAAAAAGTGGCTTGCTTCTTTGTACCCGAGTCCTTTAATTCCTGGCGTCCGCGCCAGCCAGTCGCGCCGATCGTGTGGGTCGCGAAACTCATTCAAGCGATCACGCAGCCGCATCGATACAGTCTTGCGTAAATAATCGCGCGTGCAAACTATGTGCGCGGCACGAACGTTGTGAAATCGATATGCCGGAGGTCGCTTAAGCGCGCGCGTGATTTCCGCGCGAGTGCCACTGCCGAGCAGGGGCCTGACCGCGTCCACAGCAGTTGCACCCATCGTGGCAGAAGAGCCGGCGGTGAAAATGCAGTAAACCATTTCTTCCCACAGGCGCACATCCGAACGGCTCTGCCAGACAGAGTCGAATTCACGAAGCCGGGCACGAATCTCTTTGCGACGCGTGTGATGCGTAATACGTAGCCGATCGATAGTGACAGGTTCCTGAACGCGCATGTGTCGTGCTCGCGGAGAGACGGCGTAAAAGCTGCTTGCGATTCTAGGAGCGGGAAAATTCGGTGTCAATAAATTGGCCCTGGGTACCTGGCCCGAGCATCTTGCGTGTGATTCTCACGGCGGCACGCCCGTGCCACGGTTCATGCATCCGCTAGTATGCAGTTGGCATCAAAGGTGGCGCTTTCGTTCTCGGAAGCGCATGTGGTGTTCGTGTTATGATCGGTTCCAGCATGATGCAAGTTGATACACCCCAGCGACGAACGCGCGATCACAAATGGTTGCCTGGCGTAGTCGCGCTTTTCGCGTTGCTCATCGTCGCGTTCAGCGGTTCAATCTCTCAAGCTCAACCGGCCGCGCCGACACCCGCCAATGGCGCCCGGCCGACGCTCGATACGCGCGGCAACATGGAGGTTCAGCACCCACCGGCGAACGCTTCGGTCGTGCCGACTGCTCAGGCAATCGCCCTGGAAGAGTCTCTAACGCCGATTCAGGGCTATCAGGGTGTGTTGGCTGAGACCCTTGACGGGACCACGATTGCCGCTCAAGCAGTCGAGAATAAATTCAATCCGGCGTCCGCGATCAAACTGGGAACGGCTTTAGCAGCGTTGAGAAGTTTCGG
>DATEPC010000049.1:0-19009 GCA_035273405.1 Pyrinomonadaceae bacterium
GTCGTGTAATCAATGGTCAGGCCGCTAACCCGAAGGCGAGGGTGATTTTCGGGGGCGTCGATCTGAACAAGTTTTCGCCCGACACTTCAGTCCCGCGCAACGGCAAGGTGTTATTTGTCGGCCGCATCCTGCCGCACAAAGGCATCGACGACTTAATAAAAGCCCTGCCCGAAGGCCTGACGCTCGAAGTTATCGGACGGTCGTACGGTGAAGCTTACCTGCGCGACTTGCGTGCGATGGCCCACGGTAAGCTCGTCGTCTTTCGTCACGAGTGCAGTGACGATGAACTTGTGCGCGCGTATCGCGAATCGATGTGCATCGCGCTGCCCAGCGTCTACCGCACGATGTACGGTGACGAAACGCGAGTTCCCGAGTTGCTCGGTCAGACGCTGCTGGAAGGCATGGCGTGCGAAGCACCGGCAATGTGCACCGACGTTGCGAGTCTCCCTGAAGTTGTCCAGAGCGGCGTCACTGGTTTCGTAGTGCCGCCGAATAATCCGGACGCGCTCGGCGCAAAACTGCGCTGGCTGCGCGAACACAAACCCGAGGCTCGCGCGATGGGCGATGCGGCCCGCCGTCGCGTGATGGAAAAATTCAGTTGGCCGTCAGTCGTGGATCGCTGTCTGAAAATTTATGCCAAGTAGGGAGATAGGCCACAGATGACCACGGATTCACACAGATCAGACCAAAAAGCTCAACTAAGAGTTCGTGACTTGCATTTCTTATCAGTGTCATCCGTGTCTATCTGTGGCTAATTTCATGATTCGTCACATCATCACCAGCGAATACCCTCCGCAGCCGGGCGGAGTCAGTGACTACACTCGCATCGTCGCCGAAGGTCTGGCCGCCGCGGGTGATGAAGTACACGTTTGGTGTCCGCCGGCGGACGGCGCCTCGCCGAAGTTTGAAGGAGTTGTCGTGCATCGCGAAATGGGCAGGTTCACCCTGCGAAATCTGCGGGCCGCGTCTCGTCTTCTCGATCAGTTCCCCACTCCGCGCCAGGTACTCGTGCAGTGGGTCCCGCACGGGTACGGCTTTCATTCGATGAACATCGGAATTTGTTTGTGGCTGCGGAGCCGAGCACAAAGCGGTGATGAAGTTGAGTTGATGGTACATGAGCCGTCGCTCGGATTTGGTGAAGGAAGCTGGAAGCACAACATCGTCGCCTCAGTTCATCGCCTGATGACGATCATTCTTTTGCGCGCGACACGTCGTGTTTGGGTTTCAATTCCAGCGTGGGAAAAACGTTGGCGGCCCTACACGCTGGGCCGAACAATCGAGTTTCGTTGGCTGCCCGTCGGCAGCAACATCCCGGTAGCCGAAGCGCAGACCGGATCAACGCCGATTCGTCAGCGCTATTTGAACGGCAGCGGCCGGCTCGTCGGCCACTTCGGTTCATACGACGCGAACACAATCGAACTGCTTTTGAAAACAGTCTCGCCACTGATGAAACACGATGCGACTTTGCTCCTGCTGGGACACGGTAGTGAACACATGCGCGCCGCGCTGATCGAAAGCAATCCCGCCTTGGCGAATCGTGTTCACGCGACCGGCACTCTCAGCGCGGGTGAGCTTTCCCGGCACCTGGTTGCATGCGATCTGATGTTGCAGCCTTACATCGACGGTGTCAGCAGCCGCCGCACCAGCACCATGACGGCTTTGGCACACGGTGTTCCCGTAGTCACGACCGCCGGAAAATTCACTGAGCCGCTTTGGACAGCGAGCGACGCTGTCGCGTTAGCGCCGGCGCATGACCTTGATGAACTTGTGCGCAGCGCCGCACGACTGCTGCCGAACGAAATGGCCAAACAGCGGTTAGCTGCGGCTGCGAAAAAACTTTACGAAGAGCATTTTCATCCACGGAGGACGATCGACGCGCTGCGTGAGGGACTGGAAACGTCATGAGGATTGCGATCGCCACCTGGAGCAACCGGAAAGTTGGAGGCACGGAAACGTACCTCGGCGACATCACGCGCCGTCTCGCGGACGGCGGCCACGAGTTGTGCTTGATTTACGAGACTGACGAACCGAGCACGCGCGACCTTATCGAACTCCCGGCCGGCACTCCGGCATGGTCGATTGCTCAAACAGGTCTGAAGCGCGCCCTGACGGCGCTGAAGAACTGGCAGCCCGACATCATCTTTTGTCAGGGACTGAAGAACACGCGCGTCGAGGCGCGTCTGCTGGAGATCGCGCCGGCGGTGCTCTTCGCACATACTTACTACGGCACCTGCATCAGCGGCGAGAAAACTTTTAAGCGACCGGTCGCGGAACCTTGCACGCGCCGCTTCGGAGCAAAATGTCTTATCAATTATTATCCGCATCGCTGTGGCGGATTAAGTCCGATCACGATGCTGCGTCTATACGGAACACAGGTTCAGCGCCTGGCCAACGTCAATCGTTATCAGGCAGTAGTTACCCACTCGTCATATATGCGCGATGAGTTCGTCCGCCAGGGTTGCGAACCCAAACGCATTCACAACATTTCTTACTACTCAGATCGATTCAGCTTCGGCGAACAGATCGCGGGCCGGCTGAACGCGCCGGCGTCACCCGTTCAAATCGCGATCGAGCGCAGTGGCGAGATGCCCCTGCGGCTGCTCTTTCTTGGCCGCATGAGTTTTCTGAAAGGCGGTCAAACGCTGATTGATGCTTTGGCGCCCGCTCATCAGCTCCTGCGGCGGCCTTTGCACTTGACGTTCGCAGGCGACGGCCCCGAGCGCGCGAAATGGCAGCGCAAAGCGGAACAACTGGCCGCGGAACACGATTGGCTGACGGTCGATTTCGCCGGCTGGTTGAAGGGTGAACGACTGCACAAAGCCTTTGCTGAAACTGATCTCCTCGTTTTTCCAAGTCTTTGGCCGGAACCGTTCGGATTGATCGGGCTCGAGGCCGGCCATCATGGTGTGCCGATCGCTGCGTTCGATGTGGGCGGCATTCCCGATTGGTTGTTCGACGGAATCAATGGTCATCTCGCGTCAGGCAATCCGCCCGCCCCACAAGGACTCGCGGAAGCGATCTGGAAATGCTTGCGAGATTCGAACAAGCACAAGTCGCTGCGGCGCGGCGCTATCGAAGTAGCAAACACCTTCAGCATGCAGGAACATTTGAACCGTTTGTTGAGCATCTTCGATCAAGTCGTGCCGTCGAAGCAGACGCCGCAACCGCGTGCAGCGATTAGAGCAACCGAAGTCAGCAGCCAATTGCGACGGCTAAGCGCCTGGAGTCAGTAATGTCATTGGTAACCATTGCCATTCCAACTTACGACCGGCTCGAATACCTGAAAGAGGCGGTTGCCTCGGCGCGCGCTCAGACACACGGTGAGATTGAAATTCTCATCGGCGACGATGGGACGTCGCAGGAAATCCAAACCTGGTCAGAATCGATCGCCAGCCTTGATTCGCGTGTGCGTTATCAACGCAACCAACAAAATCTGGGCCTGGCGGGCAACTGGAACGCGCTCGCTGATGTCGCACGCGGCGAGTCCATTGTAATCATCGGGGATGACGATCGACTGCTGCCGAATTTTGTCGAGAGCCTGGTCAAACTGATCCATGCCGGTGTGAGCGCTGTCTTCTCGAATCATTTTCTAATCGACAGTGATGGCCGGCGCTTGGATCAAGAGAGCATTGCCTGGACATCGCGCTATCGCCGCGACCGGCTAGCGGCGGGTTTCGTTGCTGACGCCGCGGCGTGTGTCTGGCACAATTCAGTGCCTATCTCCGCGGCTTTGCTGCGAACGCGCGATGTGCGGCGCCTTAGATTCAAAGAAGATCTGAACACGCCGGAAATCGAGTTCTTCGCACGGTTGGTGAACGAAGGCGCGCAGTTCGTATTCAACCCGGATTACCTGGTTGAGTACCGAACACATCCAGCTTCAGCGACGACAAACGGTTTGCGCAGCGAAGCGTTAGCGGCGCGGCTTTGCGACATTCCGGTGCCGGCAGACGTTGAGCCAATTAAGCGCGAATTCATGGCCGGCGTCCTGGTTGATGCTGTTAGTCGCTGTCTAAGACGCGGAGATCGTGAAGCAGCGCACCAGTTCTTGAGAAGTGCTTACTATCCGCACGGCGCGCGCGGCTTGAAACCCGCCTTCACTTACCTGGCCCAGGCGGTCTGCGCAGACTTGCCGAACGGAATCGGTAGCGGCGCTTATCGATTAATGCAACGGGCCAAGGCGGCTATCTAACGATGAACATTGCGCTCGTAGCCCACGATTTGCACGAACATGGCGGCCACAGCCTTTACACGCGGCGGCTGGCGGACGCTTTGTCGCGCCAAAACGAGGTCACGGTGTTCGCCAATCGCTGTGAACGATCGATTGACGAATCGTGGAAATTCGCTCACGTGCCGGCATGGCGACGAAGCGCCCTGGCAACGGTCGCAACGTTTCCGCATGGAGTGAGGACTCGGGCTCGCGAACTCGACCATTTTGGCATTCGACATGCCCAGGGATTCTGCGGTGGTAATCCGAACGTCGTAACGGCGCACATCTGCGTTGCTGCCTATCTCGATTCGCTTCACGACGCGTCATTGCTAGCGCGTCTATCGCTGCGGTTAATGGCCGCTGCCGAGAAGCGTTTCTATCGCCGGTACACGGGTCAAGTAATCGCGGTGTCACGGAAGGTGGCAGATGAGCTGCGGAAGTTCTACGACTATCGAGGTCCAATCTCGGTTATTCATCACGGCGTCGATGCCGCTCAAACCGGGTCAGCAACACGCACTATCGATCGCGGTGCAGTCAGGCACGAGCTTGGCATTAAGTTAAACGAAACTGTAGCGCTTTACGTCGGCGACTTAACAAAAGCTCATAGCTATCTGAAGCGGCTTGCGGCCGAACTGCCTAAGGTGACGTTCGTGATAGTCACAAAGTCGACTCGGTATCACTGGGAGAGTCAGAACGTAAAGATCGTCCCACCCACCAAACAAATCGCCCGCTACTACGCCGCAGCCGATGCGTTTGTCTTTCCGACAACCTACGACGCATTCGGAATGGTTGTGCTTGAAGCGATGGCTTGGGGACTACCCGTCTTCACGTCTGATCGCGCAGGCGCTGCTGAACTGGTCACGCACGCCGAAGACGGATTCGTATTCTCGCTCAATGAATGGGTAAAAAGAACGGCCGACGCTTTTCGCGAGGGCGAAATGTTTTCGCGCGTTGGTGCCGCCGCACGCGAAACGGCGCAGAGACACGACTGGAACAGTGTCGTTGCAAAAGTCGAGCGGGTCTATTTCGAAGTCGCAAACGCCAGGGAGCCGTTGAGAGCCGCCCTGTTTTCAGAAGATGAGTATCGTTATCAGCAATCCTGAGCCCGATCGATGGGAGCGCGGGCAAGCGGGGTCCCCGGCCGGGCAGCCCGGCTGGGGTGCTCGTCCTGCCCGCAAATCGCCGGAGAGCAGGCTGGAAGCCTGCGCTCCCAGGCGCATCGCATTCATCGTCAACGGTGACGAAACCAGCGCGATGGCGCACCGGGCGCGCTCTTTCGCGGGTCACATGCCTCGCCACGACATCCGCATTGCTTACCGCTCAGGGAACAAAGTGCTTTCGACATTTGGGTTCCTGTGGTTTCTGCTGCTCACGCGACCATCAGTGGCTTACGTCTTCGACATTTCCTACAGCGGCATGCTGGCCGCTGCGTTTTACCGGCTGGCCTTTGGCAATCGAATGATTATCGACACCGGTGATGCGATTACCGACCTGGCCCGGTCGATCGGTCGCGGCCGAATTGGACTCTTGCTTACCTCACTGCTGGAAAGATTCGCGCTACGCGTTGCTGACAAGGTAATCGTGCGCGGCAGTTTTCACCGCGAATTGCTGGCCGGCGCCAAAATTGACGCTGAAGTTATTCAGGACGGCGTCGATGTCGGTTCTTTCGCGGCTGAGGACGTCAGCCAATTAAGAAAGCACAATGGTCTCGAAGGCGTGCTCACAATTGGCATGGTCGGGTCGTCAGTTTGGAGTCAGAAGCTGCAGATGTGCTACGGCTGGGAACTTGTCGAGACCATCCGGCTGCTGCAGGACAAGCCTATCAAAGGCATTATGATCGGCGGCGGCTCAGGTATCGCGCAGCTAAAGGCGGGGTGCCGCCGGTACGGAATCGAAGATCGAGTGTTCTTTCTGGATCACGTGCCGTACGAGCACCTCTCGCGATATCTCAGTCTCATCGACGTTTGCCTATCAACTCAAACGAACGACGTCGTCGGAAATGTAAGAACGACGGGTAAGCTGCCGCTCTACCTCGCCACCGGCCGATTCATTCTGGCAAGCAACGTGGGCGAAGCCTCGCGCGTGCTGCCAAAAGAAATGCTTGTTGATTACGAAGGCGTCAAAGACGAAGGCTATCCGGCCAGGCTTGCGGCGCGTGTCGAGTCAATTCTTGCCGACCCGCAAATACTCTCTTCACATGCTTCCAGCATTTCGCTGGCGCGCCAACACTTCGATTACTCAATGCTTGCGAAGCGTGCACATCGGGTAATCAATGAAGTGCTGAAGGAGAACTGAATGAACTTGGCGACGGCACCCCCAGAAGCGATACTGCCGCACAAAGTGTTCGCAAATCCCGGTCAAACCGCCACCAAAGAGCAGCGTACGCGCGTCGCGATCCTCTGCGACTTTGCCGAGGAAAACTGGCCCAGCATGGACCTGGTCGGAGAAATGCTTGCTATGCACCTCGACCGGAATAGCTTCTCAGCGCACAAACTATCTCCACCTTTTCAGCGTCGATTCACACGCCTCAGTTCAGCGAATCAACCTTTCAATGCCGATCGCGTATTCAATCGCTTCTGGGACTACCAGCGATGGCTGCGACCGCAACTCGCCGATTTCGATCTATTTCATGTCGTCGATCATAGCTATTCGCAGCTCGTGCACGGTCTGCCCCCCGCCCGGTCCATCGTTTCCTGCCACGATCTTGATGCGTTTCGTTGCCTGATTGAGCCGGCGGTCGAGCCCCGCCCCCTTCTCTTTCGGAAGATGATGGAACGCGTTTTAAGCGGATTGCAGAAAGCCGAACGGGTGACCTGCGACAGCGCGGCCATCCGTGACGAGCTGCTCGCGCACAAATTGGTCGAGCCGGATCGGATCCGTGTGATTCCGCTCGGCGTGCATCCTACGTGTTCGCCCGAAGCCGACGCGATTGCTGATGCAGAAGCGGCCGAGCTCGTCCGAGCGAACTCAAACGCGATTGACCTGCTTCACGTCGGCAGCACCATTCGACGGAAGCGGATCGATGTGTTGCTTAAGGTCTTTGCAAATGTCCGGCGTGAAATTCCAACGGCGAGATTGCTGCGCGTCGGCGGCGCCTTCACGGATGAACAACTCCACTTGGTGGATCGGCTCGCGCTTAAAAACAGCATCGTGGTGCTTCCTCGCGTGTCTCGTGAAGTGCTCGCGGCGATCTACCGCCACGCGGCGCTTGTCCTGCAACCTTCCGATGCTGAAGGGTTCGGCCTCCCCGTGATCGAAGCAATGGCGTGCGGCACTCCCGTCGTAGCCAGCGATCTGCCTGTCCTGCGCGAAGTCGGCGGGGAGGCAGCGGCCTACGCCGCCGTGGCGAACACTGACGCCTGGAGCCACACGGTCAGCTCGCTGTTGACCGAGCGCGTTCAGGACAGCGCAAAGTGGTCCTCACGCTGCGACGCCGGGCTCGTCCACGCCAACGAATTCACCTGGTGGAAATTCGCCACGCGCACGGCTGAAATGTACCGCGAACTCCTTGCTTAAAACGTGGTGTAAAGTTCGAGGTGGCACTGGCATCTTGCGCGTGGTTTTCACGGGCGGGACCCCTTGCCACTCCTTGCCTAAAACGTGGCAAAAAGCCCGCACAAACGTTCGGTTTTCGGTCTAACCCTGCCTCAAGCCCGCCACAAGCGAGGCTCAAGAATTCCTCAAGCCGCGACGTCCATAATGCGGCCATTCTTAAGCTTCGAAAAGAATGCAAATGATGAGCGTCCCGACAGCTTTATTAGCCAGCACAGCGCGAGCGGAAATAGCCCCACGCCCGCGGCTCGTCACTGAATACAAGCCACGCGTGCTCCAGCTCGGAAAGTTTTATCCGCCACATCCCGGCGGCATGGAAAGTCATTTGGAAGCGCTCTGCGGACAGCTCAAAGAAAAAACCGATTTAGAAGTCATCGTTGCGGCGAGTAACAGTTTTAGATCCAGCGAGGAACTGATCGACGGAGTGGAAGTGGCTCATCTTGGTAGGCTCTTTACCCTCAGATCAGCGCCAATGTGCCCGACAATGGTCCGCCGCATTCGCAATACTACGGCGGACCTTGTGCACATCCATTGGCCCAACCCGACTGCGCTGCTGGCGTATTTCGCCAGCGGCCATCGCGGGCGACTGGTAATCACATATCACAGTGACGTAGTCCGGCAGAGAGTTCTCAGCCGAGTTTTCGAACCCATTTTGCGACGCGCCCTGGATCGCGCCGACGCGATCATCGTGTCGAGCGCGAACTACATGGCCAGCTCCGAAGTTCTGCGCCCCTATCGCCAGAAGTGCCGAGTCATACCGTTCGGCATCGATATCGAACGATTTGAGCGACCGGATGAATTAGAAGTCGTGAGGCTCCGTAAGCAGTTCGGCCCGCGAATGATTTTGAGCGTGGGGCGGCTCGTTTACTACAAAGGCTTTGATGTTTTGATCGATGCAATGAAGACGGTCAACGCGCACCTGGTACTCGTGGGCAACGGTCCGATGGAAGCGGAGCTGCGTGCTCGGATTCGGGCCCGTGGCGTGGAAGATCGCGTCACACTGTTGACGAAAGTGAAAGACGTTGTGCCGATCTATCACGCCGCTGAATTGTCTGTGCTGCCTTCGATTGCGAGAAGCGAAGCGTTCGGGATTGTGCAGTTGGAAGCGATGGCCTGCGGCAAACCGGTCGTCAACACGCGACTCGACAGTGGTGTCCCGTCTGTTTCGATCAACGCGGTTACCGGCATAACGGTTCCGCCGGCTGATTCAAAGGCGCTCGGGCGCGCGATTAATTTGCTGCTGGATGATTCACCGCGCCGGGGACGGTACGGCAATGCGGCTTTTCGGCGCGTCCGAGAGCGCTTTAGTTTGGCCGGGATGGCCGAGCAAACACTGGCGCTGTATCACGAAGTTCTCAATTCTGACGTTCGTCCATCCTGATGCGCAAGACGATCGCACGATGAATACTTACCTGCTAATTTTCATCATCTCGACGGTGGCGTCATTGGTTCTGACGCCGGTCATCAGCCGGCTGAGCCGCAGGTTTGGTTGGCTGGATGTACCCTGCGACTCCCGGCGCCTTCATGACACTCCGACGCCTCGGCTTGGCGGCGTGGCCATTTTCGTCGCGATGGCGCTCGCCCTGATTACGGTATTTGTCGCGAGTAGCAGCTTCGCGAACTTGCTGACCACAAACTCGGCGCAACTGCTCAGCGTAATTGTGCCGGCTTCAATAATTTTCGTTGTCGGCATTTATGACGACTTTGTCGGCGCAAACGCGACGATCAAGTTTGCGATTCAGGCATTGGCCGGGTTGGTTTTCTGCGCCATGGGTGGCCGGATCCACGCCTTGTCGATTCCGCTGGTTGGCTCCGTTGAACTGCATCCCTTCGTAGGCTGCGCGCTCACTTTGATCTGGACGGTGGGCATCAGCAACGCTTTCAACTTGATCGATGGCATGGACGGACTGGCATCCGGCGCTTCGCTGTTCGCGGCCATCGTAATGCTGATCGTGTCGCTCATACTCGGCCAGCCATTGATTACGGTTTTCTCGATTGTGCTGTGCGGATGTCTCATCGGATTTCTGCCGTACAATTTTCATCCCGCTTCGATTTTCCTGGGTGATTCCGGGGCGCTCTTTATCGGATTCATGCTGGCGGCTTTGTCGGTGCTGGGAACGCAAAAGGCGTCAACCGCAGTGGCCGTGACCATTCCAATCATCGCCTTCGGTGTTCCGGTTTTCGACACGGGATTGTCAATCGTGCGCCGTTTCATTGGTGGCCGGCCGTTGTTTCAGGGCGATCGCGAACACATTCATCACATGCTGCTGGCGCGCGGCTGGTCACAACGGCGGGCAACGCTTGTACTGTACGGGGTCTGCGCGTTGTTCGGAATGGCCGCGCTGTTACTGGTTAACACCGCCAGCATGCGCACCACTGGGCTGGTGCTGGGCGTGGTCGGGACCGTCATCGTCTTCGGTGTGCTGCGCCTGCGTTATCACGAAGTTGATGAACTTGCGGCGACGCTGCGTCGTAGTTTTCTCGGCCGGCGCTTACGGGTCGCGAACAACATTCGTGTGCGACGCGCGTCGCGCACGCTTTCGCACGCAAACAGCCTTAACGAAATATTTTTGGCCACCCAGGAACTTCTTGAGGTTGGCGACTTCGTATACGCAACGATGCAACTCGGCCGTGGCGGGAACACTTTTCGTCTCGAGCACCAGCTTGCTCAGGAGCGCAAGTCGCTAATGACGCGCGGCAAAGCCCTCATCATGCGCCATGCCGAAGTTCGCAATGGCGCCGTCTGTTGGCGCTGGCAGCGAGGCGAAGTCGATCCTGAAGATATTATCGGCTCAGTCCATTACTGGACGTTGCGTCTGCCGCTATCAACCAAGACCGCGGAATGGGGTTACCTGAACGTTTACCGGGAGTTCGGCGGCGAAGCACTGCTGCTTGATATCAATTATCTCTGCGATTTGTTTCAGCGCGAGATGGCGCAGGCGGTCGAACGCGTTCTGCAAACGACTGAGGATCAACCAGACGTTCCGGCGGTGGCTCAATTGGCGGTGGGATATGGCGTTGGTAACTCGGTCGCCTGACGGTTAATCACATGAAGAAGGCACAACAAGCAATTATTCAAGTTTCGTGGGCGCTGGGAATCCTGAGTCTCTTGAGCGGCTTTATGATTAAGCTGCTGCAACTCGAAACACGCCTAACCGTGGCGGGCCGCACTGCGTTTATCCTGGCCGGTACTTTCTTCCTTTGCGCGTTGGCTACGCGCGAGTTGCGGCGCGACTGACTCTCAAACTCCGCCCCAAGCCTCACGGCGTAGAACGCACTCGGAACGAGTCGAAGAATTGATCGCATCGTTCAGCGATGGCGGGACTCTCCATCGACTTTGGAAAGATGCATTGCAGCACGTAAACACGCGGCTTCACGTCATAGAAGCGCGCTCGATCAATAAACTCGAATCCCTCATCGGTCGTCGCGGCGACCCTGATTTGCCTGCCGGGCGCGCCGCCCAAACTCATTGAGTGCTCGTCCAGTAGCGTGCCTTTGATGCTGCTAACCATCCCGTCTCGGCCCTTATCGAGCGAGAACACAACTTCACTCGCATAATCGAAGTAACCAATCATCAACAGTCCCTTTCCGTCCGCGACCATCGCCAGGTATTGAGTCAATTGCGCACCATCTGGAGTGCTGGTGGGTTGCGTCGAAAGACTTGGTTGCGCCGGAAGTAAAACGGTGTAGCGACCCTCAGGCGATGTATATCTGAACGAGTACGGCTGACGTTGAGCCGGAGTTTGAGTTTGTGTCTGCGGCGGCCGCACCGGCGGCGCCGATCTCTCTTTGTGTTCCTGCCCGAACGTCGCTGCCGAAGAAATCAGCAGAGTAAGAATTGCAATGGTCGTTTTTCTCATGGCGGATTCGATCGTACTTTTTAGTTTGACGGCAAATCATATCAGAGACCGCGTCGTCCCGAACAGGGTAATTCAAGTTCAGCCTATGTTAGTATCCCGGCTCATCAAATTCCGCGCGAGGCTTCAATTAATGAGACGAGTATTCCTTCTGTCTTTGGCGACCGCAGCGTTGGCGTGGTGTGTTCTCACGCCCGCAGCGAAAGTTTCGTCCCAGTCCGCGGCCGTGGCAACTCGGTCGCTGCAAGTGGCCGGCTTGCGCGCGCCGGTTACCGTGCGTCGTGACGAACGCGGCATTCCGTATATCGAAGCCGCAAACGACGAAGATTTGTACTTTGCGCAGGGCTACGTCACCGCGAGCGATCGTCTATGGCAGATGGATTTGCAGCGGCGCACGGCACGCGGCGAGCTTTCTGAAATCTTTGGACAAGCGACGCTGGCACAGGACAAGCTACATCGCACGTTCGGTTTCGGGCGCATCATCGATCAGGCCGCTGCAAATCTCGATCCCGAATTCAATATCGCCGTCACGTCGTATGCAAAAGGAGTGAACGCATTCATCGAATCCTTGACTGAGCAAACAACGCCGCCTGAATTTCGCATCCTTCGATACAAGCCGCGGCCGTGGAGCCCCGGGGATTCACTCGCGGTCGGCGCGTTAATGGCTGAGTACCTGTCGACGACCTGGCAGTTAGACGTGATGCGCGGATCGCTTGCGGCTCTGCCGAAAGAAAAACGCGACGCACTGCTGCCTGAGACGTCACCGCTTGACGTTTTGGTGGTCGGAACAGATCGCCGTCGCGCGCAAGGCAGTCGCCCAATGTCAGTACCACCTGCGGTAGCGGGTGGGTCAGCGCGCCGGCGCATTAGCCCGACCGTTATGGAGGGCGTTTCCCCGGAGCTCCTCGCCGAGCTGCAAAAACTTAACGAAGCGCAGCAACGTTCATTTGACCTGCTCGGTCTCACCCCACCGGCATTGGAAACGATTCACGCCAGCAACAATTGGGTTGTGTCCGGCAAACGCAGCGCCACCGGTAAACCTCTTTTGGCGAACGATCCACACATTCCCGCGTCAGCTCCTGGCGTCTGGTACCAAACTCAACTGATCGCGCCGGGGGTGCGTGTCGCCGGCGTGACCTTCCCTGGCCTGCCGGGAATTGTCGCCGGGCACAACGAACGCATCGCGTGGGGCGTAACGAATCTCGGGCCAGACGTGCAGGACGTATACCTCGAGAAATTCGACAAGACGAATCCGACGAAGTACCAAACGCCGGCGGGCTTACGTGACGCGGAAGTGCGACAGGAGCAGATCAAAGTTCGCAAGGGCTTCGGCACCGCAGAGACGGACACGCAAACTGTCGAGGTCACGGTCACACGCCATGGTCCGATCATTCTTGAGAAGGACGGCACGCGGTACGCGCTGCGATGGAGCTTGCTGGATCCGGCGACGTTACAAACTGCCGGCATCTTTAACGTGAATCGCGCGCGGAATTGGAAAGACTTCACGGCCGCGCTCAGCAGCTATCGTGGGCCAACGCAGAATTTTGTTTACGCGGACATCGACGGCCACATCGGTTATTACGGCGCGGGTTGGATTCCGATTCGCAAATCCGGCGACGGCAGCGTGCCTTACGACGGCGCGACCGATGACGGCGAGTGGACCGGGTTCATCCCGTTCGAAAACCTGCCGCATCTTTACGACCCGCCGTCAGGCATGATCGTAACCGCGAACCAACGCGTCGTGGGATCGAGCTACCCCTACTTTGTCAGTCACGCATGGGCTTCGCCTTATCGTGCGCGTCGTATCTTCGATCTGCTGTCGGCCAAATCAAAGCTTACGACCGAAGACTTTCGCAAGATTCAGGGCGACGTTTATTCGATCGCCGGCAAGACTTTCGCGCAACATGCGGCGAAGAGTTTACGCAGCGCCGGCTTCCAGCCTGCATCTTTCATCTCCGATCTCGAATCGTGGGACGGAATGATGAGCGCCGATTCGCGGATGGCGGTCATCGTCTCGCAAATGCGGCCTGCTTTTCGCGCGCGCATACTTAACGCGGCACTCGGCCCCGAACTGGCAAAGGGCTACGGCTGGCCTGAGTCCGAGGTGCTTGTAGATCGCATCGCCGGCGAGCAGCCGGGCGAATGGCTGCCGAAAGAATTCTCCACTTATGCGGAGCTTTTCAAAGCCTCGTATGAGGATGCGCGCCAGGCGCTTACGAAGAGTCTCGGCGCGGACGAATCGAAATGGAGTTGGGGCGCACAAACCAAAGCACGCTTCACCCACCCTTTAGCGGCGGCTCCCCTAATCGGCGCGCAGTTTACGATTGCGCCGATTCCCCAAAACGGATCTGGCGGCACGGTCAACGTTGGCTCCGCGGTATCAATGCGGCTCATTGCCGACCTTAGTGATTGGGATAAAAGTCAGCACGGCATCCCTCTCGGACAGTCTGGATTGCCAAACAGTCCCCACTGGAAAGATCAGCTGGACGATTGGCGCAACGTAACCCCGCGTGCGTTTCCGTTTAGCAGGGCCGCGATCCTAGGCGCGACAAAGGAAATCGTATTGTTAACGCCAGCGCGTTGATCACTCCATATATTACGCAGATTAGAAAAACCAATTAACCGTTTTGAGGCCGGACTTGTCCGCCCTCGTCCGCACAAGTGCGGACTCTAAACCGGTCGATTTTTCTTTTGTCTCTTGTACCTTTTCCTCGCTAATGCTCTTGGCTTTGAATCTGTGTAATCTGCGTAATCTGTGTAATCTGCGTAATCTGTGGATAAAATCCGGGCCGGTATTTCCGTGGATACCTTCCGAACATTCATCGCCATCGAACTCCCGGCCGACGTACGGGCGCGGGCCGCGCAACACATCGCTCGCCTTCGTCACGAACTACCTGACGTGCGCGCAAGTTGGAGCCGCGAAGACAACCTGCATCTGACTTTGAAATTCCTCGGCAATGTTTCCGTCGATGACATTCCAAGGGTCTCTGACTCGGTCGCGATCGCTACCAAATCGGCTCCATCCTTTGAATTGACATTCTCCGATTGCGGGGTTTTCCCCTCACACGGCCGGCCAAGCGTTCTGTGGCTCGGTGCTGGGAGCGCAGGCATCCTCCCTGCCTCTTCTGTCCAAATACCGAGTAGTTCAGAACTCGACAGGCTCTACAGTTCAATCGAAAACGAACTCGTCGTCGCTGGTTTTCCGCTAGAGTCGCGTCCGTTTCGTCCCCATTTGACGATCGCCCGTCTGCGTCACCCTCGTGGCGCACGTCACCTCGCGGAACTTCACAAAAGTCTGGGGTTCGCACCGATCCAGTTCAGTGTCTCAGAGGTTGTTGTTTTCAAGAGTGAACTCTTTAAGGACGGTTCAAAGCACACAGCGATCTCGCGCCACGAACTGGCTTAAAGAATCGGCGCGCGCGCCGCACATAATTAGTTGTGTGTTTCTTCGAAGTTGTGTATCGTTCGGTTCGGTTCTTTCCCCCCACTCTCCTTAGAAGTTCAGTCACGGTGCACAAATGAAACAATGTCCGACCTGCCATTTTACTTTCGCCGACTTCCATCACATCTGCACTTTTGATGGTACGGAGCTTGTTCCGTATGAAAAGCCTCAATCGCTAATGAAGGTGGCTCAACCGCCTGCCCGTCCGCTCAACCTGAAACCGTCGATGTCACTAACTGGAGTAGCCGTGCTGACTGTTTTTCTCAGCGCGGTCCTGATCGGTTATCTCAAGTCGCCGAACCCTTCGATTCCCGCCGTCGTCACACAAGAACGCGACGCGAACCCGGTCAACAGTTCAACTCGCGCCGGCAGAATCACAGAGCGATTCACGCCGGAAACCAGAATAGCAGCGCGAGCAACTCGTGTCAGAGGCAATCAGACCCGCCGAGTCGCAACTTCCAAAGTACCGCTCGAGGTAACTCGGGTTGTCGTTCATTCGCCAAGCCCCGCGGTTGCGCGGCCCCGAGAAGTTCCACAGACATGGCGCGTATACCCGCCGAATGCCCCTATTGCCCGTGGCCAGGAAGTTCCAAAGCCATCTCGCGAAAAGTCGCCGCCGAAGGTCGTTGCAATTTTAAAAACGACTTGGAAAGTTTTGAAGAAGCCGTTCGACTTCTAAGAATGTGAATGCGAGTAGTTCAGGTGAGGTGAGTATTAACTCATGGCGCATCTGGCAAGCGTTCCATGTGGTAGACGATGTCCTTCGCCGGCTTGTCGGGTTTCGCGAGGGGTTTGATAATCGCCGTCCACGAGTCTTTTGATTCGCGCTTCCAAACGAACCAGTTGCGCGCCTTCACTACCGGCGCAAACGTAATCGCGTTGTCGGCTAGCGCAGTCGCCACGTAACGCGCACCTTCGCTGCCGCCGCCAAACTCTCCATCTTTCAATTCGAACCGGGTCGTATCAGTGACCTTCTCGAGCTTCTCGTTTTCAAACGAATCGACAGCCAGCGTGGTGTCGTTCTCCCACCGGTAACGCTCAAAGAAGGCAGGCTGAGTAACTCCAGCGCCGCGCCAGGTGCCTTCAATCCAACGCAGTTTCCTTAGATCCTCGGCGCTCAATTTGGCAGGCGTCGCCGGCGATGGCGTTGCTTGTGTTGAAGGCGTGTTTGCCGATATCACCGTCGGCTTGGAAGTGCATGCGTAAGCGGTCAACAAACCGATGGCGAAGAACAACGTCAGGGCGATCAGAAACTTGGTTCTGAGGATCACGATGTTTCTCCTGAAAAACGGAACGGCCGCCATGAGCAGCCGTCGTTTAAAAATGGTCGGGGCGAGAGGATTCGAACCTCCGACCTCACGGTCCCGAACCGTGCGCTCTACCAGGCTGAGCCACGCCCCGACAAGAACTGAGTGGATTCTATGTGACGCGCAGTAGCAGGTCAAACCTCTGCCTTGTTTGCGCGTGCTGCCTTCTCGCGTCTGGCTTTCAGATATTCGATTAACGGAGGCATCAAAGACAACGCCACAACTATGATGACGACCCATTCGATGTGCTCATCCAAATCAATTTGAAATTTCGATTTCAGCAGGTTGCCGAGAAAGTAGCCCGCCAGAATCATGCTGAAAACCCAAAGAAAACCGCCCACCACGTTGTAGATAACAAAATTCCGGTAAGGCATTTTTGCCGCGCCGGCGACGATGGGCGCAAATGTCCGCACAATCGGAATAAAACGCGCGATGATGATTGTCTTGCCGCCGTACTTCTCGTAAAACGCCTGCGCCTTCAACAGGTGACTGGGTCGAAACAGCAGAGACTTCTCTCGTTTAAAAATGCGCGGCCCCAAACGCGCGCCGGTGTAGTATCCGACGCCGTCGCCAACGACCGCAGCCACGAACAAAGTCAACAGCAACGCTGCCAGATTGAGCTTCCCGGTCGCGGCGAACAGTCCGGCGACCACCAATAATGAGTCGCCCGGCAGAAAAAACCCGACCGCCAGACCTGTTTCTGCGAAGACGATGAAGATCAGACCGAGGTAGACGAAAATCCCACCCTTCACCAGCAACGTCTCGATAATGATCTTCGGATTAAGAAGATCTTTCAGGTAGTGAAATAGTTCGATTAGCGAATCCATTGTTCAGATCTGACTACTAAGTTGACCAGCCATGCTGTCCGATTAGCGGCACAAACTGACAAGAGCCGTGCTCTTCAGTTTTGTGCGACGTCTCAGTCTTGATCACGCGCACGAGCTTCTGCGACTCGCGCGTCTCCCCGATGGGAATCACCAGACGGCCTCCGATTTGTAATTGTGTCACGAGGGGATCAGGAATGATCGGGCCGCCCGCGGCAACCAGAATTGCATCGTAAGGCCCATGCGCCTTCCATCCAAGCGTTCCATCGAAGGCTTTGACGGTGGTGTTATGAATCCCGAGCTCACGGAGCCGGGCATGAGCCTGGCGCGCGAGTTCGCCGATGCGCTCAATTGCAAAAACCTGCGAAGCAAGCTGCGCCAGCACCGCAGTCTGGTAACCCGAGCCGGCGCCAATCTCGAGCACGCGACTCTTTTTTTCGAGTTCGAGCAGTTCAGTCATGCGCCCGACGATGTAGGGCTGTGAGATCGTCTGGTTAAAATCAATCGGCAAAGCGTGATCGCCGTACGCGGTTCCCTGCAGGGCCTGCGACACGAAGAAGTGTCGCGGTACAGTTAACATCGCGTTGAGCACCTTCTCATCTTTGATGCCGTAATGATCGCGCAGACGTTCGACCATGCGCTCGCGCGGGATGCGGTACTCAGCTTTGAGCGTCGTTGCTTGTGAAGAGAAACTCAAGTTGTTAGGCGCGCGTCTTAACTTTGTAGCATTTCCACAGAGGCCAAATAGCTCCAGGAATCCAGGGACGACAAGAGGGCGTGGTCAGTCATGTCGCTCTTCAAGGGAGTGATTGAAACGTAACCTTCCTCGATTGCGCGATAGTCGGTGCCGCCTTCCGCGTTCGAGCGAAAATACTGCTCGCCAATCCAAAAGTAAGGCTTACCGCGCGGATCGATGTGTTCAGTGATCACGGGACGCGCGTTCTTGATGCCTTGTCGCGTGACGCGCACGCCTTTGATCTCGCCCTGCGGCACGTTCATGTTCAGCAGCGTGCCCTCTGGCAAACCTTCGCTGAGAATTTTCCTGGTTGCGAGCACCGCAAAGCGCGCCGCTTCTGCAAAATCAAAGTTCTCACGCGCAACCAGACTCACGGCCAGGCCGGGTACGCCCAGGATCGTGGCTTCCAACGCGCCGGCTACGGTGCCCGAATAAGTCGCGTCATCGCCCAGATTGCCGCCATGGTTGATGCCTGAGACGCAAACGTGCGGGAGTTCGTCCTCTCCGAGAATTTTGTGAAGCGCCAGAGTTACACAATCAGTCGGTGTACCGTCGACGGTCCAGTGCCGGCTGTCTATCTGGCGAATGCGCAGCGGCCGCGCGAGCGTGAGACTGTGCGATGCGCCGCTCATTTCAGACGCGGGCGCAACCACGTAGACGTCACCCAATTCGCGAAGCGCCCGCTCCAGGGTACCGAGACCGTCGGAGTGAATGCCGTCATCGTTTGTTATCAAAATCCGCGTCATGCAGGTTGCCGCCCAATTTTATACCAGGTTCGTTCAAGCAGACTGCCGCACAACGTTTTACAACGTGCACGGCCAGTCTCAGTTTTACTTGGATCGATCTGGTGAGTTGTGGTTAATTGGCCGATTGATCTCAATTAGTCGGACGGGGCCGCGGACGTGCTTTCTTCTTGTTACGTTTGCGAGCCAGGGCCGATTTAAGCTTCGCCTTTTGTCCGGGCGGCATAAAGAAAGCATGCTTCTTCGCGTCTTTGATGATCTCTTCGGTCATCACTTTGCGCTTGAAGCGGCGGAGCGCGCTTTCGATTGACTCGCCGGGATTGACGTTCACTACTGCCATC
>DATEPC010000050.1:0-2621 GCA_035273405.1 Pyrinomonadaceae bacterium
ATCTGTTTACTCCGCACGTCTTTGTGACTTTCACCGGTAGCGGTGCTTCGAACACGCAAACATCGAGAGGCAGCGGGCCACCGGAAGTCTCGCCCGATCTGCGCGCAGCGTTCTTTCGGGTGGCCGCTGATGTTCTGCTGCGGCCATTGCCGCCCGCGGGACAGGATCAGACCTCGGCAGGCCCAGTCGGAAAGTACTTGATGCTCAAGCGATTAATGCCGCTGTTTGAACGGTACGCGGCGCGTGAAACGACTGAGGCCGTGCGCGCGCAGATGCAGGCGCTCGGCAGCAGCGTGCCTGAGGAGGCTCGCCAGCGCGATGACGATACGTTGCGCGAAGGAATTCGCCCGAACGAAACCGGTGAGGATCGTGAGAAGTCTTTGCTTGCTCAACTCGAACGTGCGAAGACTGCCGAGCAACGCGACCAACTCTATCTTCAGTTAGCGCAGCTCTACACCAGCAGTGGCGACCTCCGCGCGCGCGAGTACGTCGAGAAAGTTTCGGACCTCGAGATTCGCAATCAAGCGCGTCCTTTTATGGATGCCATGTTGATGCTTCGGGCGATTGAGAAAAAAGAGCCGGATAGGATTCAGGAAATGGTGCGCATCGGCGATTTGCCTCACATTCAAAAGGCCTGGGCGCTGACGCAAGCGGCCAAACTCGTCTACAAGGATGATCTCGAAAAGGCCGTGGCGCTGCTCGAACAGGCAGACCTGGAAGCGCGGCGCATCGAAACATCCGATGCGGATCGGCCGCGCGCCTTCATGGCGATCGCGAATACTTACTTACTGCTCGATCGTCGCAAAGCCTGGGACCAGGTTTCGGATGCGACCAAAGCTGCGAACTCAGCGCCGACTTTTTCGGGCGAGGACGGCGTTCTGCGCATAAGTCTGCTCACTAAAGGCATGTCTTCGATTCGCACAGCTAGCGCGCGCGAGTTCGACGTCGCTCCGGTGTTCAGTGACCTCGCGACCGAAGACTACGCGCGCGCAATTGAGCTGGCGCGACTGTTTGAAAAGCAGGCGCCGCGTGCCAGCGCATCGATTGCGATTGCCCGAGCAATGTTGGAAGAGAAGAAGAAATAACAGACCGTCAGTGGTCCGTAGTCAGTTGTACAATTGTTAGTACTTTGTACTTCGTACTTTGATTCCTCATCCAGAGCCGCGCCTCAATTTAGAGGTCCTCTGGGACGTGACATCAAAGTACAAAGAACTAAGTACAAAGAACAAGAGAACAACGGACGACTGACCACTGACTTCTAAGAGTAGATATTCATCGGGCGGGTCAATAGCGCAAACGGATCTTTCACATTGAGTGCCTCACGAATATAAAACGGCTCGCCATCGTCAACTCCGATCAAAGACCCATAGTAACGCGCGCGATCAGCGATTTGCCGCAAAAACCCCTTCTGTGCAATTCGCGTCTCTGGCTCGCTTGAGTCGGCAAGGTAGAACTGCGAGGCGTACGCGCGAATCGCTTCCATTTTCTGCTCGGCAAATTCAGACACATCGACGATGAACGAGGGCACCACGAGGCGCGAGTAAACTGCGTGAGCGATCGCCGGCATCCTGATCGCCTCTAACCCGCTGTCTTTGTCGTATCTACGCATCGTCGCGAGCCGCGCGGCTTCACGCACGATGTGCGCGGTCGCCGCATGATCCGGATGCGGGTCGTCCCAATGCCCTGTGAAAACAACTTGCGGACGATATTTTCTCAAAATGCGGACGACCGCCAACTTACTCTCTTCGTTCAGGGCGAGATGACCGTCGGGCAACCCGGCATTTACGCGCGCATCCAGGTTCATCACGCGAGCTGCATCCAAGGCTTCTTTCGCGCGAATCTCGGGCGTCCCCCGGGTCCCCATTTCGCCGCGTGTCATATCAGCGATACCTGTGCGGTAGCCGAGAGATTTCAGTTTGAGTAATGTGCCGGCCATCGTTAACTCGGCATCGTCAGGATGCGAGAACACGGCAAGCACGTCGAGTTGGGTGGCTTCAGTCACGAAAGAAAGCTAATTGAAAAATGAAAAGTGTAAATTGAAAAGTGCAAATTCACCGACTTTGCATTTTTCAATTTCTAATTTTCAATTTGCAATTTCTTATTCAGCCCTCAGGGCCCCCCACCCGACTTGATCTCGAGTGTGCCGTCGCCAACCGTGAAGGACAGCCTTGCCCCGCCGGCGCCGGCGCGTCCCAACAGCAACCGGGGATTGTTCGCATTCCCTTCGCGCGGCGTGAGCCCAGCGTACGAGTTCTTTATTTCGCCGAGGCGTAAGACGTTCGCGTCAACGTCGCCACTGAAACCGGGGGCGAGAATGACCTCGAGAGTGCCGCCTGCTAATTGCAGAGTCGCACCGAGGCCGCGCCAATTGCGCGAGGGAATCGTGAGTTTCACCGCGCCGCGCTGAATGAGGCCGGAGAAATAACCACCCGTCAGCGTCAGCTCGGCCTCGCTTTGCAGGGCCTCGAGTCGGATCGACCCTTCAACGCCACTCACCTTTATCGGCCCGACCCCGGAGTCGATATCGAGGTCAGTCAGCGCGGGAATCTTCAGACGAAAATCGATCTTCCACGGCAAGCCGATCAGCGTCTTGGGAAATTTTTTCGCCACTCGTTGCAGAT
>DATEPC010000051.1:0-36257 GCA_035273405.1 Pyrinomonadaceae bacterium
ACTGACTACTGACTACTGACTACTGACTACTGACTACTGACTACTGACTACTGACTACTGACTACTGACTACTGACTACTGACTACTGACTACTGACTACTGACTACTGACTACTGACCATCTCCATGAACATTGGCATCACAGTCTATCCAACCTACGGCGGCAGCGGCATTGTCGGTTCTGAATTGGGAAAGGAACTCGCCGCGCGCGGGCACAACGTCCACTTCATTTCGTCCTCCCTTCCGACGCGACTGACGGAATTGAACGAGCACGTGCACTTTCACGAAGTCGAAATGATGTCGTATCCGCTGTTCGAGCATCAGCCGTACACGCTGGCCTTGGCTACGAAGATGGCCACCGTGGCGGAGAACGAAAATCTCGATCTGCTGCATGTTCATTACGCGATTCCCCATTCGATCAGTGCGATTCTGGCGCGCGAGTCGATCAAGAGCCATCGGCGACTGCCGGTCATCACGACGCTACACGGCACCGACATTACTTTGGTCGGCGCAGATCGTTCGTATCTGCCGATTACGAAATATGGGTTAGAGCAATCCGACGGCGTCACGGCGATTTCAAACTACCTGAAGCAATCAACGATCGAGCACTTCGGATTCGATCGCATCGAGGTCATTCCGAACTTTGTTTGTCCGGAAGATTACAAGCCTAAGATCGATTGCGATTTACGCGAAGCACTGTCGCCGGATGGCGCGCCCGTGTTGGTCCATGTTTCGAACTTTCGCCCGGTAAAGCGTCCGGTGGACTGCGTTGAGATTCTGGCGCGCGTATTGAAGAAGACGAAAGCAAGGCTGGTCATGGTTGGCGACGGCAGCGAGCGCACAAACTGTATCCATCGCGCGAAGTGTCTTGGCGTGTCCGACTTCTGTCAATTCGTCGGTAAGCAACCGAACATCGTCGATTACCTCTGCGCATCGGATGTCCTGCTGCTGCCGTCAGAGCAGGAATCGTTCGGATTGGCGGCCTTGGAAGCGATGGCCGTGCAGGTGCCTGTGATTGCTTCGCGCGTCGGCGGATTACCGGATGTGGTCGAGGATGGCGAGACTGGATTCCTCAGTCCCGTGGGCGACGTGGACAAAATGGCGGACGACGCGGCACGCCTTCTGATCGACCCGAAACTGCGACGCGAGATGGGAAAGCGCGCGCGCGCGTTAGCCATCGAGCGCTACAGCACGCACAAGATAATCCCCCAGTACATCGAGTTCTACGAGCGAATCCTGTCCGCTAAGTAATCATGAGATCAGAGGCGCCGGCTTGATTCAATTTTCTTGAGCATCAAAGTATTATCGACGCATGAAGAAACGACTCCCGCTCGCACTCCTGCTCATCACGCAACTGCTTGGCAGTGGTCTGGCACAGCAGCCCACGCCTACTCCGACCCCCTCGCCAACTAACCAGGAACGGCCACAGCAACCCGAAGCCGAGGACGTGGTTCGCATCACGACGAACCTGGTACAGGTTGACGCGGTGATCACCGATAAGGATGGGAAGCTCGTCACTGATTTGAGGCCGGAAGAAGTCGAGATTTACGAGAATGGCCGGGAGCAGAAGATCACGAACTTCTCTTTCAATCTCAGTGAAAGCACATCGACGGCGCGCGAAGCGAAACCTAACGCTGACAAGAACGCCCCGCCGGCTCCCGCTTCTCCCGTGAAGGTGGAAAATATCCGGCGCACGATCGCGCTGGTCGTCGACGATCTTGGATTGTCTTTCGAAAGCACTCACTACGTGCGGCGCGCGTTGAAGAAATTCGTTGATGAGCAGATGCAGCCTGGCGATCTGGTGGCGATCATTCGCACCGCCGGCGGCATGGGCGCGCTGCAGCAATTCACGACCGACAAGCAGCAGCTTTACGCGGCCATCGAACGCGTTAAGTATTACATGAGCGGCCGCTCAGGCGTCGGCGCATTTGCGCCGATCCAACCCCCTACGCCCGGCGAGCGCGGCGAAGAAGTCGACGCAGCCAATGAAGAACTCAACCAGTTTCGCGAGGATGTTTTTGCCGTCGGAACTCTGGGGGCGGTGAACTACGTTGTCCGAGGTTTACGCGAGTTGCCGGGGCGCAAATCGATTCTGCTGATCTCAGACGGATTTAGGATTTACAGCCGCGATGATCCGACGCGAAACTATCGGACTATGCAGAGGCTCCAGCGTTTGGTGGATGAGGCCGGCCGCGCTTCGGTGGTCATCTACACGATGAACGCCACGGGCTTGCAGACACTCGGCTTGACCGCCGCCGACGATACGTCCGGCCGTGACATACAGCAAATGCAGGACGCATTGAACAACCGCCGCAACACAGCCTTTGAGACGCAGGAAGGACTTGATAATCTCGCGCGCCAGACGGGCGGAATCGCCATCAGGAACACCAACGATCTCAGCGGCGGAATCCGTCGCGTGCTGGAAGACCAGAAGGGCTACTACCTCATCGGTTATCGACCGGACCAATCAACTTTTAATTCACGGACAGGCCGGCGACAGTTTCATCGCCTTTCGTTGAAGATAAAGCGACCGGGCAAGTTCAACGTGCGCATGCGTCAGGGATTCCTCGGTATCACCGATGAGGAGCGCCCGCAGCCACGGACCATGGAGCAGCAGCTTCTCAACGCGCTCATGTCCCCGTTCGGTGCGACTGGCGTGCATCTTCGGCTCACCTCATTGTTTGGAAACGATGCCAGGATCGGCTCGTTTATGCGCTCACTGCTACATATCGACGCGAACGATCTGACCTTCACGAAAGAGGCCGACGGCCTTTATAAGACAATGATCGACGTTGTGGCGATCACATTCGGCGACAACGGCGTTCCCATCGAGCAATTGGGAAAGACGTATCAGATGAGAGTTAGCGAAAGCGAGCACAAGCGGCTTATGCGCGAGGGGTTGGTTTACTACGTCACGGTGCCGCTTAAGAAGCCGGGCGCATATCAGTTGCGGCTGTCGCTTCGCGATTCGTCGAGCGAGCGCATCGGCTCGGCCAGTCAATTCGTCGAGGCGCCGGATATCAAGAAGAACCGGCTGTCCCTTTCCGGAATTATCCTTCAGGCGCAATCCCCCGTTCAGGCTGGCGGGGCGCTCGCATCTGCGGGCGAGGGCCGCGAAGAGCGCAGCGCTCGGACCAGCGCCGCGGTGCGGCAATTCAAACCCGGAATGATCATCGAGTACGCGTTCTTCATCTACAATGCGAAGTTGGATAAAGCATCATCTCGCCCGCAGGTTACTACGCAGGTAAAATTGTTTCGCGATGGGAAAGAGATCTTCTCCGGTAAAGAACTTCCTTATAACAGCAGCGGCCAAACCGACCTGCAGCGATTGCCAACCGGCGGGGCGATTCAGCTTTCTAATAGCATGGAACCCGGCGACTACGTGCTCCAGGTGACTGTGACTGACCCGCTTGCCGACAAGAAGCATCGCATCACGACGCAGTGGATGGATTTCCAGGTCGTGAAGTGAAGCGCGCGCGATGCGGATTCTTCACTTATCGTCAGCACGCCATTTCGGAGGAGGCGAACGTCACTTCGTCGATTTGACGAATGGCCTTACGCGCAGTGGCCACGAGGTCTTTGCTGCGACGACGCCGGAGTCGCCGATACTTCCCGAACTTCAAGAACTTCCCGCGGGCAACATATTAAGACTGCCGTTCCGAAAACCTTTTGACGTCGCATCGGCCTGGAAGCTACGCCGCTTCGCGCGCGATCGCGACATAGAAATCATTCATGCGCACATGGCGCGCGATTACCCGCTCGCATCTTTGGCTGCTGGAGGCGTGGGGCCGCGGCTGGTGCTGACGCGACACGTTCTGTTTCCGATGGGCAAGCTGCACACGCTTACGCGACGGCGCGTCGCGCGCGTGATTGCGGTATCAGAAGCCGTCGCCGCCAGTCTGCGCGAGCAGCATATCTTCGACGATGCTCAAATCGCAGTGGTTCGACACGGCATAGACCTCGAGCGATTTCACTCCGCTGTCGCACGAAACGAGACAAAGATGCTGCGCGTTGGAATGTTGGGTGAACTCTCTCCCGTTAAGGGCCAGAAGGGATTTTTGCGAGCAGCGGCGATGATCGCGGGTCAACGTACCGATGTTGAATTCATCATCGCGGGTCGAGACAACTCTGGCGACGGAGAGTACAAAAGGGATCTGATTCAGTTGATTGAATCCGCCGGTCTCACTGAGCGTGTTAGCGTCATTGAATCCAGAATCGACGTCGCTGAGTTTCTCACGCAGCTTGACGTGTTCGTCTCAGCATCAAGTTCGGAAGCTTTCGGGCTCGCGATTGCCGAGGCGATGGCCGCCGGCGTCCCGGTGGTCGCGACTGCTAGTGAAGGCGCATGTGAAATCATCTCGGACTCGGAGACGGGACGGTTGGTGCCTCTGGGCGACGTAGACGGGTTGGCCAAGCGGATCGGTGAACTGTTAGGTGATTCTGCGGAGCGAAAACGCCTGGCCGATAATGCCCGCAACCGCGCCGCTGAAGATTTTTCTTTAGCGCGAATGATCGCGGCAACCGAAGCCGTTTACTCCCAGGTTCTCAGCAGCTAGCCCATTGCGGCTTCAGCGTTCGCGCGACAACTCAACCAGAAACACCTGCTCGCCTTGCGCCACGGACGACAGAACATTTCTTGTTTGGTAACCGAGAGTCTTCATGTGCCTCATTGGTGGCTGATTGTCGTCCCAACGTCGGGCGCGGTAGGCGACCCAAATGTGCTGACCCGCAATTTCTGATGCAGGCACGATTTCAACTTCGCTGAAGCGACGTGGCAGAAAAAACGCTGGGTCGTCGGGCACGCCCGGCAAGCCCTTCACGACTTTGACATTGAACGGCGGAATCAATGTCCGCGTCGGCGCGAACCATACGTGGTAAGCGACCAGGTCCTCGAAGGTGTAAACCACGGGCGCTGGTTCGCCCAGGGTGGAGGCCGGGATCTGCTTCGCAAGATTGTTCCATTCGCACCACGACAGGTTCGGCACAGGCTTCATCGAGTAGACCACACCGGCAAGGACCGTCACTGAGGCGAGGCCGATTAGCACCGTGAACTTTGTAAAGTTGGGTTTCAGGTTTGCGACCGCGATGCCCGCGAGGATGAAGAAAGGAACAGCGGAAATAATCAAATGCCGCGAGCCCCAAATTGAATAAGGCAGCAGCCAGCTTAGTCCCGCGGCAAGAATTACGGGGAGAAACGTCAGCGCAAGCAGCACGCGTTCAACCTCAGTGAACGCGCGATCTCGCCACCGTCGAAAAACTAGTATTGCCAAAGCCACCCCGACGAGCAGCAAAGCCAACCATCCAATCAGAAAACTGTCAGCTCGATCCAGCGTGCTTTGGCTGAACAGGAACGGCTTATTCAGCAGAACGAAATATTCGACAAGGTCTCCTGCGTTTGGACGCTTTATCCAGCCGATATTTTGGGCGAGACCCTTCGCGGGTTCGCGGAACGTGGCAACGGCATAGATCCACGGAATGTAAGTAAAGATGAGCACCGCCGCCGAGAGCAGAAATCGGCTGAAGCTTCTGCGATACGAAATGAGCACCACGCAAGCTTGAGCAAATACCAGCAGCCATCCGTAGTAATGCGTGTACACGAGCAGCAAGTTGCAAACAGTTAAGGCTGCGAGTGCCCGAGGGCGTGAGTTCCGTAGTAATCGAACAAACAACCAGATCGAAGTGACGCTAAGCAACAGCAACAGACTGTACATGCGAACTTCCTGCGTGTACTTGATGAGAAATCCGCTGACCGCGATCACCGTGAAAGCGAGGTTTCGTTCATTCGGTTTTAAGTTCAGTTCGCGACAGAGAAGGTAAAACGGAGCGATGCCGGCCACAGCAAAAAGTACCGACAAGAGTCGAAGCCAGACGAGCGACTCGCCGCCGATAACGATCCAAATCTTAAGCACCGCATAAAACAGCGGCGGGTGAATGATGTCGGCGGCGACGAACTTAAACATCTCAGCCCAACTGTGACGCGCCGCATGGACTGAAAAAACTTCGTCGAACCAAAGGCAGGTGGCCGAAAGATGCCACAGCCGCGCGGCCAGGAAAATCAGGAAGGCGATAGCAAAGAGAATTATTCCCGCTGAGAAACCGGAAGTCTTCGCCGAAGCGTGTTGATTGTCGAGCGTCTTAGCCATATCTCAGGTCGCGCGACATCTTACACGGCACGCCCGCCGGGCGTGCAAATTGCGGCACAGACTTCAGTCGGGGTTTCTCGGCATGAAGGCATCACAAGCTGAAGTCTGTGCCACTTGCGCGGCGGATGCGCGCGGACCGTTTCCCGTCGCTGGAACTGTGCGATAAAATGCGGGTCTAACAATCCATGGCAGTTCATCACAACATTCCCGAAGAGAAACCCCGGCGTACTCTAATCATCGTCGTGGCCGTCATCGCCGCCGTTGTCATAGGCGGAGCTTTCTATCTGCTCATGCGCCAGACCGCGACGCCTGAGAAGCCTGCGACCCTGGCGGACGCCATTCGCGCCGGCTCGCCAGAGTTTGAGCAGTATCGTTCGAAAATTGCTCTGGATACACCGGAAGCCATGCAATCCACCAACGTCCTGGGTGGCTTTCAGATGGATCTTAAGACGACGGTCCGAAACTTCACCGGCCGTACGATCACAGGGTTGGAAATTCGCGCGGCAGTGCTGAATAGTGAGGGAGGTGTCCTCAGAGAGCGCACAGTGGTAGTCATACCCGCTAAACGCTCGGAACTGGAGCCGAACAAAACGATGTTGGTGACGGTCCCGATAAGCCAGATGAAAGAAACCGATGACCGCGCGAGTCTCTGGATGGAAGTAACTGCTTTCAAGCTGAGATGACTGGAGCGCAAGCGTCCGGCTTGCACGGCCAGGGTCAAAGACCAATCACTGCAAGCGGGACGCTTGCGCTCCAGTCAAAACAAATCCTCAAGCGATTGTTTTATTGGGTTAATTGAAACCAATTTTCCGTTCGAATCCCTCAGCGTCTCCATCACTCGGTCGATTTCTTGTTCGTCATGCACTTCAATTCGAAGGCCGTTGGCTGTTTGCGAGAGAGATGCTTCGGGAAGCCACAGCATGAAAAGCCCCGGACCAGTGTTTGTCACCATGATTTCAAATCCACTTGATTCTTGTGCGCGTAGTTCATCGAGCGATCCCGCATGTGCCAACCGGCCCTGCTTCAGAATTGCGACGTTGTCGCACAGCACTTCGATGTCGGACAGAATGTGCGAGCACATGAATACCGTCTTGCCCTCGGTGCGCAAAGTCGCAATCAGGTCGCGCACTTCGCGACGGCCGACCGGATCGAGGCCGCTCATTGGCTCGTCCAGGAACACGATTTCCGGATCGTTGACCAGTGCTTGAGCGAGTCCCACCCGCTGCAGCATTCCTTTTGAAAGCTTGCGCAGTTGCCGGTCCCAGCTCTTTTCCGCGAGATTCACGCGTGACAATAATTCTTGCGCGCGTCGTTTTCGCGTCGCCGAATCGAGGTCGAATAGTTGTCCGCAGTAATCGAGGAACTCGCGCGGCGTCAGGTAGTCGTAAAAATAAGGATTCTCAGGCAGATACCCAATTCGTTGGTGCATCGAGATGTCGCTGATGTCCTGGCCCAGAATGCTTGCACGGCCGGCGGTGGGAAAGATCAGTCGCATCAGCAACTTTAACGTCGTGGTCTTTCCGGCCCCATTCGCGCCGAGAAAACCGAAAATTTGACGAGGCTCGACTTTCAGTGACAGGTCGTCCAGCGCGCGGACTTTGCGCTTGCGCCAGAAGCCCACCTCGTAGTCCTTGGTCAGATTGTTAATCTCGATGATCGGCATGTGATTAACGTACGACTTTAGAGTTGTTGTCGAGCGCGACCTCGCATCGGTCCGTGATCAAACGGTAGGGTACGCCGCTGGGATCCAGCGGTGCGCCCGTGCTGGCATCAATTCGTAAACGCATGCTTTGCAAATCTGCCTCGCTGAATCCCGCAGCGATTACTCGCCAGAGTTCCGGCCAGGATGACGGACAACGATCGGGGTTGAAGACGTTTTTACTTTTTGCCCACTGGAGCAAATATCGAAGATTGTCGCGGTCTTCCAGCCAGTCCAGGCGCATCAAGTGGGAGGTGACCATGTCCTTCACCTTCTGATCGTCGGATGTTTCCGCGAGGCGAATGTACATCTCGCGCGCTGCGTCCCGCGATCCGGCGTCGGCTTTCAGGCGTGCGCTCATCGCGGTCATCCACGGGGGCGCGCCGGGCAGCCTCGCACCAGCCGCATAAATTTCGGAAGCCGTCACATGTTCCCCGCGCTGCCAATGGATGTATCCGAGGTGTTGATGTAACCGCCACGATGAGGGATTAGCCGCGATGCCTTTGTTCAGCAGCGCGATCGCTTGATCGGGATTCACTTCGGGCAAAATCATGGCGCCATACTCGTAGACCGGAATGAATTGCGGATCGAGCGTGGTAGCAACGTCAAGCAAACCTGCCAGCAAACGCAAATCGAGACTGGACAGGTCAGTCAGTCCGAATTGGTTGTTATGGGTTTCCTGGTGATTAACGATTTTGCGCCCGACGTATTGCAGCGAACGCATCCAGTACCAGTCGGCTGCCAATCCATTGAACGACAGCGACAGTCGCTTTGCTGCCGGCCCTCTCAGATAAAGTTGTGATTCAGCAAATTCCTTCGCCTGATCGGTCCGATGCGTATCGAGCCACCGGCTCAGAGCCGCAGAGACGCCCAGGCCCGCGACCAATACGGCGATTAACGCTGCCTCCCGTTTCATGTTTCTCATTTGAAGTTTCGCCGGCTGAAAATAAGGGTGGCAACCGACAGCAGTACGACTGCGTAAACAACGGCATAGACCCCCGCGACGAGCACCGCGGCCGGTTCAGGTGTCAGGCCATGCGCAGCCGGTGTGATCACGCTGTAATTGGAAAGATTCGGCAGCAGGTAATAGAGCCCGCGAAATAACCAACGTGCCGGCGCGCTGCCGCTCGCGTTTGCCAGAACTTTCAGGTCAGCACTGAAGTGCCCAATGATGAAAACGAAAAACGTGAGCAGGGCTGACAACGCCGGGCTGGAAAACGAGGAAAACACCAAAGCGACGGCGGTGATAATCAACAGTTCAAAGTAAATCAGCAGAATGGCCGGCCAAATCTTTGCGGCCAGCGGATTCCACCCTCGACGCACATAAACCAGCGCGAGCGTCACACCCACGCCCATCACGACGACATTGACGAGCAGCGTCAAACTAAGACCGAGGTACTTGCCGACCAGAAACTGGCCGCGGCCGATCGGCTTTGAAAGAATCGCGTAAAGCGTGCGCCGCTCGATCTCTTTGTAGACCAGACCAACGCCGACAAAGATCGCGATGAATGCTCCGAACAGTAGCATCGCGCTCAAACCGAGGTCGACGATGATCTTGGCTTCCTGTCCGGCGGACAGCTCGCCCAAAAAAATTGCGCTGCCAATCAACAGCAGCGCAAAGAGAATTAGATTATAGAGGACGCGATCGCGAACCGCTTCGCGGAAAGCATTACGGGCAATCGCAATTGTCCGACCTGCCATGAAGGTGAATATACACGCCCTGCAGATTTTGTGCAGCAGGTTTGTGTGACAAAGGTGTGGGAGGATTCATAAACGCTGACGATCAATAATTTCCTATGGCCGGGGCAGCTCTAATGGCTGCGGCGCTCGCATAAGCAGCCAGGCCACCGCCGCTGTCGCCATGGATCACGCCATCTTCAGTGATGCCGAAGCGGCGCGTTCCCGTCTGGCCGATGCCGGCAGGAATGATGGGCACTGCCGTCGCGTAGAAAAGTGCCGGTCTCACGCCGGCCGCGCTGGGCGTCGCCGCAAAGTTGTATCCGCTCTTCGAACCCCCGCCAAGCACGGCATCGGTCAAAACCTCTCCGCGCAACTGGGCCAGGGTGCCATAATCGCCGCGGCCGGCAGTTGCCTGGTACGTGAGCTGACAGCTCTGAACCGTCCTGAGCGATGATTGGGCTGAGCCCTCATTAGCCGCGCGGCGCGAGGCCAACAGGTTGGGTATGGCAATGGACGCCACGATCCCGATGATGGCGACTACAATTAGAAGCTCGATTAGTGAAAATCCGTTAGCTCGGCGGTTCATAATATTTACCCCTCTCAAGTCAGGGTTGCGTGGGGGCGAATTGTTGAAAAAAAGCGGGGTGGAAGAATCTCCCACCCCGCACAAAATTTTGACCTAAGTCAAAGGTTAGTTGCCGAGGGCAGGTGCAGCGACGACAGCAGCTTCGTTGGCATACGCTGCCAAACCGCCGCCCGCATCACCGTGCATTACGCCATCGGTCGAAATACCGAAGCGGCGCGTACCGGTCGCCGGAATACCGCCGACAACCTGCGGAACCGCAGTCGCGAAAAACGTGGCCGGGCTCACACCCGCAACCAGGTCGGTCGGGGTGACGCCGAAGTTATAACCACTCTTGCCACCGGTTCTCAGCACTGGGTCCACCAGGTCCTGTCCACCCAAGTCGCCGAGGTCTCCGTAGTTGCCGGAACCGACTGTTGACTGGTAGGTACCTTCCGCGCTGTGAATGGTTCGCAGCGAAGACTGGGCAGAGCCTTCGTTCGCGGCGCGCCGGGAAGCGAGAAGGTTCGGGATCGCGATGGCGGCGATGATGCCGATAATCGCGACGACTATAAGCAGCTCGATTAACGAGAAGCCTGCTTGACGGTTGTTCTTCATATCTTTCTTTTGCTCCTTAATGAGATAAGCTGGTTTTTTTTGCTTCGCGCCACCGGCTTTGTCTCGTCGATGAACCGCAGCGCGCGATTTGTCGTGGAGGTACTCTTCAAGGCCCGTGCCACGCCGCTGAAGATCAGGAATGCGAGCAAATGCTGAAAAAATCAGCGAAGTTGAGCGGCGCTCAGAAGAATGTTCCAGGGATGATTACGCGTTCCTGACAATTACTGTCAGCGAGGCAGTGACGGTTTTGGTCAGACGAGCGGAGATGAGATAAAGAGATTTGATCCGGTGAGCTTTCGCAGGAGTCTGGATTAGCTCCCAAGGTAAAGGGCCGTAACGAGCACGACGTGGGCCATCATGTGAGCGATGATCGCGGCTTCCAATCCTTTGCGCCAGTACAGATAACCCGCCATCAACCCAAACACCGAGTTGGCTGTGATGACGTAAAGAACGACGGGCAATGTAAGCTGACCACCGATGGCGACCGCTACCGGCAAATGTCCGACTCCGAAAACTATCGAAGAGATTAGGATGGCTCCCACAAAACAAACTGTTCCCGGCTGATGTCGCCCGCGCTGGAAAATTCTCCAGGCCACCAACACCAGCACCGTCAGCAGTCCCCACCTCAGAAGTATTTCTTCCGTGATACCTCCGTACAGCAGGCGCGTCGGCAGCGGGACCAAACGGTTGAAGGCCTCGGCTCTCGTCACAAATTCCACGGGCATGAGTGGTCTCAGGAAGCCCCAGCTAAAAACGATGACGACCGCTCCGACCAGTCCGGCAACCACACCTGGGATGAGCTGCGGCTTGAGCGCTGCGATAAAGCTCGTCCGGCGCGCCAATGCTTCAAAAGCGGGCGCAGAAAGATTGACCCTGGGCGACAATAAGACTCCGGCGAACACCGCCAGGGCCAGCAAAACCGTGGGCTGAATCAGGCTCAGCAATTTTAGTAGCCATGGCGCGGGAAGTGTGGTGCCCTCTTTTGCCGGCACCATCGCCACTAGGGCCGACAGATCAACCAGCAGAAACGAGAGAATCCCCGCGAAACCGGCTAGAAAGAGTAACCCCGACAATTTGGTTCGGTACGTCATTCAAAAAGAAATATTGAGGCGGACCCTGATTAAATTCATAGATTCCCCATCCAGACCAGGCCTGCGATTAACAGAAATACTACCCAAGACAAATGACGGCCGCGCGAACCTGCCAAAGCAATAATCGAACTGACGAGAAAAGTTGCGGCAATGACCCGGGAAAACATTCGGGCAGAGTCGGCAATCGGATACGAAGCGAGTATCAAGAGCAGGGCTGCGGCGCCAAACCAGGCGACTGTGGTGATATGCCAGGCAAAGCGCAAAGTGCGTTTGGTGAAATCGTCACTTCCAAACAGATGCGGCATGTTCTCTCGCCGAAAAAGGCGCATGAGAATATAGCGCTCACCCAACCATGAGTGAGCTATCCCGATTCCCACGACAAGAATAGCGGCGGCAACGAAGTAGAAGTTCATAATCGGTCCTTAATCGGCCTGCCCGGCCGGAAGAGTTGAATGGGCGGCGCTTAGCATTTCAGGCGTCGCCGCACAAATCAACTTGCCCCACGCGTCCGCTGCGCCGGTCCAGGCGGTTGTTCGGTTTGAGGCTTCCCGATCACTAGCGCGCTTGACAGATTACATCCGCGGCGTCGAACATGCGCGATCTAAATGACCGCGCCGCTGCGGTACCGGCGGCTGGCTCAATTCGCCAATTGCTATCCGTCAAAAACGAGGTGAAAAGAATGTCACGCAAATTATTCGCGTTGGGCTTGTGCCTTTCCTTCTTTATGTCTGGCCTCCAGTCAGGGCTACGTGCCCAACAACCTACGCCATCGCCCACGCCTGCAGCCGAGGCGCCCAAGTCGCAGGAGGAGCGCAAGCAGGCTGAGCAGAACGCCAAAAAGGAAGAGAAGTGGGACATCGAAGCCGATCACGGGGCGAGCACGACGGTTGAGTTCGACACCGACGAGGGCACCTGGATGAGTTGCGACGTTTCGCCCGACGGGCAACGCGTCGTCTTCGATCTGCTCGGTGACATTTATCAAATGCCGATCAGCGGTGGCCCGGCGCAGTTGCTCGCGGGCGGGCGCGCCTGGGAAGTGCAGCCACGCTACAGTCCGGACGGCAAGTGGATCGCTTTCACCTCCGATCGCGATGGCGGCGACAACATTTGGCTAATGGATACGGAGGGAAAAAACCGCCGCCAGATCACGAAAGAAACTCAACGGCTCACCAACACGCCCGCCTGGTCGCCCGACGGACAGTATGTAGTCGTGCGCAAGCACTTCGTCGATCAGCGTTCGCTCGGTGCAGGTGAGATTTGGATGTACAGCATCAACGGCGGGTCGGGCTTACAACTGACCGAGAAGTCCAGTTGGACAGCGAATGTCGGCGAGCCGGCTTTTGATCCAAAAGGACGCTTCGTCTACTTCGTGAATAGCGGAGATTTCGACTACAACAAGAACGTCTATGGCAGCATCTACTGGATCGAGCGTTACGACACGCAGTTGGGCCGCCGCGGAGTCTTCATCCGCGGCACCGGCGGCGCGATTCGCCCACAGCCCTCGCCCGACGGTAAGTATCTCGCCTTCATTCGTCGCGATCGTTTGAAGACCGTGCTTTACCTGCGCGAGATCGAGTCGGGGCGCGAGTGGCCCATCTACGACAAGCTCACGCGCGATCAGCAGGAGACCTGGTCAGTCTTCGGCACGTATCCGGGATACGCCTGGACGCCGGACAATCAGTCGATCGTCATCACGGCGGGCGGCAAGTTTGTTCGCGTAAACGTCGGCACGAAGCAGGCGACACCACTTCCGTTCACGGCGCACGTCAGCCAGAAAGTGACTGAGGCGGTGCGTTTCCCGCAGAAAGTTGCGCCGGCGCGCGACAACACGCGGCTCTTGCGCTGGGCGCGCAAGAACGCCGACCGCATCATCTACAACGCGTTAGGCAAGCTTTACTTAAAGGACGGCGCGAACGCGCCGCGCGCGCTACTGAAGACCAACGACCTCGAGTACGCGCCGAAGTTCAGCGCGGATGGGCGACGCATCACCTTCGTCACCTGGTCCGACGCAGAGAAGGGCGCGGTTTGGATCGCGGATGTTGACGGCTCAAACGCGCGCAAGATCACCACTGCGGGCGATCAATATGCCAACCCAACTTTCTCACCCGACGGCACGAAGGTCGCTTACCTGAAAGGCCGCGGCAGCATAAACCGTGGAGAAGACTTATCAAGCGAGTCAGCGTTCGAGATTCATTACTGGGACGGCGGCGCCAGCCGATACGTGATGGACGTGCAGAGCCGCGGCTCGAACGCGCGCATGCCCGTGCTCAATTTCGATCCGAAAGGCGAGCGCATCTACTTCATGGAGTCGCCGCCGGTCCCTGCGCCTCCAGGCGCGCCCGCCAACATCCTGACCTACCTGAGCAGCGTCAAGCTGTCGGGCGACGACTATAAGCGTCATGTCGAAGCAAAGTTCGCCGCGGAGATTGTGCCCTCGCCTGACATGAAGTGGGTCTTCTTCAAAGAGCTGCACAAGCTCTATCTCGCGCCGTTTCCGCAGACAGGTAAACTCTTGAAGCTCAACTCGGGCGAATCGATTCTGCCGGTCAAGACCGTTTCACAGGACTCAGGCGACTGGCTCGCGTGGTCGCCGGACAGCAAGACGCTGGAGTGGACGCTCGGAGAAAACTTCTACGAACAGCCGATAACCAATGTATTGAAAGAGACAGCCAAGGATGAGAAACCGTCTGCGCCCATCGCGACGAAGATAGGCTTTGAGTTTGAGACGGCACGGCCCCGCGGCCTCGTCGCGCTCACCAACGCGCGCATCATCACCATGAAGGGCGACGAGGTGATCGAGCGCGGTTCAATCCTCATCGAAGACAATCGCATCAAGGCCGTTGGCGCGAGGATCCAGATTCCCGCTAACGCGCGCCGAATTGATATGACGGGCAGGACCATCATGCCCGGTCTGATCGATGTCCACGCGCACATGGGCTACAACACGCTCGACATCATTCCCGAAAGGCAGGCGCCCTACTACGCCAACCTCGCCTATGGCGTCACGACCACGCACGACCCTTCGGCCTCGACGCAGTCAGTCTTTGCGCAATCAGAGATGGTCAAGGCCGGCGTCATGGTCGGGCCGCGTATCTATTCTACCGGCTTCATACTCTACGGCGCTGAGAACGCCGAGAAGGCGACCGTCAAGAACCTGGAAGATGCCAAACGGCATCTTACGCGATTGCAGGCCGACGGTGCGTTCTCGGTCAAGAGTTACAACCAACTGCGGCGCGATGTGCGGCAGATGATTATCAAAGCCGCCCGCGACACCCGGATGATGGTCGTGCCCGAAGGCGGCTCGACCTTCTTCTACAACATGAGCATGATTCTCGACGGACACACCGGCATCGAGCATGCAGTGCCCGTCGCACCTTTCTACAAAGACGTGGTCACGCTTTTTGCCCGCAGCCGCACGGCGTACACGCCCACCCTCATCGTCGGTTACGGCGGCATCTGGGGCGAGAACTACTGGTATCAGCATTCCAAGGTCTGGGAGAACGAAAAGCTTCTACGCTTTGTCCCGCGCGACGAGGTGGACGCGCGCTCGCGCCGCCGGCTGATGGTCCCAGAAGACGACTTCTATCACTTTGATCTGGCGCGCTCTGTTCGCGACGTAGTCCGCGCGGGCGGCAAGGCGCAGCTCGGCGCCCACGGACAATTGCAGGGTCTCGGCGCGCAGTGGGAGCTCTGGATGCTGCAACAGGGTGGCTTGACGCCGATGGAGGCGCTGCGCTGCGCCACGCTCTACGGCGCGCAGTACCTCGGCCTCGACGGCGACATCGGCTCGCTCGAACCAGGCAAACTCGCCGATCTTGTCGCGCTGGATAAGAACCCGCTACAAAATATTCGCAACAGCGAGTCGATCCGCAACGTGATGATTAACGGAGTGCTCTACGAAACGGACAACATGAACGAGGTCTATCCCGAGGCGAAAGCCCGCCGGAAGTTTTACTGGGAGCGTTAGCTTAAAGGGATCGGCGAATTGAACGTGGGAGTTTACCGAGCGGCGACCGCCTCTCCTAATAACACAGTTTCATCAGGAAGCCCTCATGGGAGGACATTGTGTTCTGGAAATATGCCCCGCCGCCTGGGTTGAGTAGTGGTAGTGTGCTCGGCGTCGAGACGAATTCACCTGTGAGGAAGAGGCAGTTCAAACTGCTTGAGACCATGCTGGTGGGGAAATCGCCGCCATCCCCGCCCGCGTAGGTTGTCCATTGTTGTTGGCCCGCCGGGCCGAAGCTGGCTATGAAAACGTCCTGTGCGCCGTTGAACGTCGCGTCGAAAAAGACGTTGCCTGCCGGATTGAGAATGGGTAAGTCGGCTGACAAAGTTGCCCCGGCGACGTGGGTGTTGTTGAGCTTATCCGTGGTGATGGCCCGACCGGAATCATTGCCAGTCCCGCCGAAGAGCGTCGCCCAGTTGCGACGATTGGAATAATCAAACATCAGAATGAAAGCGTCGTAGTCGGCGAACGCCGGGGTCGCCGGGTATGGGGGAGGGTTGATGTATGTGGGCTGGTAATAAACACCGCTGAGATTGGAAAGATAGGTGGGGAAAGAGTTAGCCGGAGTTGTCGAAACGGGAACGGATGAACCCGTAACGAAGAAAGCATGACTATGCGACGTGATGGCAGTGGCAGACTCGAATCCTTTCCCACCATAATAAGTCGCCCATGAACGAACACCAGCGGGCGTCATGGCGAGTAAAAAAGCGTCATCATTGCCTCCCGGCGCAAGCTGGTTGTAGCCGCCCGGCCAGACCGTCAGGGGAAGATTGGTTGAATTGGTATTTCCCGTAATGTAGACGCCTCCAAATAGCGGCGGCTGGAAACCATGCCGCGTGATGGCCGTTGCGTAATCAGAGCCGCTGCCTCCGTAATACGTCGCCCATTCACGCGCGCCCGAAGGATTGTATTTCCCAACGAAGGCATCCGTGCCCCCTGCGTTGTTGGCTTGCCACGTAGTAGAGCCTCCTGGCGGCGGATTAACGGGCAGGTTGGTCGAGCTTGTCATCCCTGCGATGTATACGTTGCCGAAGGGGTCGGCGGTGATGCCCTTTGCCTCGTCCTGCCCGCTGCCGCCGTAAAGCGTCGCCCACTGCCGGACTCCCCCCGGGTTGAACTTGAGGAGGAAAGCGTCAACCGAACCGCCGCTATTCGTCTGTACAGGGATGGTGCTGCTTGCGGGGGCCATCGTGGGAAAGCTACTTCCAGACACCGATGTCCATCCGGTGACGTACACGTTACCCGCCGCATCCGTGACGACGCCTGTGCCTACATCATCCGCGTTGCTGCTGTAGCGTGTCGCCCACTGCCGCACGCCCGCGTGGTCGAACTTGAGGATGAAAGCATCTACATTGTAGTTGGTGCTGCTACTCATCGCCTGAAAGTAGGCGCTGCCCATCGATTTCGTCGGGAAATTCGTGGAACCCGTGTAGCCGACGACGTACAGATTGTTCGAGGCATCGAAGACGAGCGATGTCGGGCCGTCAGGGCCGATGCCTCCGTAGAGGGTGGCCCAGACAATATGCAGGGGCGGATCAATGACTAGTTCTCGTCCGGTGTCGTATGTGCCGACGGCGAAGCGCGCTTCGGTGCCGAGCACCTTGTAGAGCGAGTTAACGGGCTGGCTGGGATTGCCCTGATGACTGAGTAGCGGGCCTTCCTCAATCTCACCCAGAGTTGTTTTTAGACGCAACGATTTGCCGCCGTTCAGGGCGGCGATTTTTCCTGCGCCCGTGTATCTCATGCGAATGGCGGACGGCTTTGCGCCGGGGTGAACGACGAATTCCTGTTTCAAGCCGCGCGCCCCATCATCGGAGAGCCGCCAGTCTATGCCGGGGTAAACGTTGCGGATGGTGACTTGGTGAAAAGCTTTGACGTTCGTGATGCCCTGCGGACGGTGTGAGAGGTAATAGTTGAAGTAGCCTTGAGCGACGGGACGCTCGGCCAAGACGTTCTCCCGCCTTATCGTCGCCCCGAAGAGGCGCAAGTCCAGACGCCGCCACTCAACCCTGCCGCGCTCACCGCCCGCGGACTCGACGCCCGGGCGCAACTGTTTTCTCGCTTGCTCCATGGCTATCTTGGTGAAGACATAGGTAATGCCATCCGTCGTGATATAAACATCAACGCCATCAAGCGTTGCCTTGAATAGGATTTTGGGAAGAGGCTTCCTTTGGGCGTCAACAAACTGCCCCTTGTTTTCGATAAACCCATTAACGGTGAAACTAGCTTTAGCGGCATGATTCTTCCGTTCCTCCTCAATCTGCGCCAACGGTGAACGCGAGAGCGAAAGTTCATTCTGCTCTTGAGAATAATGTGGGCGAATCACCATAACCGAGCATATAAGCGCTATTAACGAAATCAACATTCTTGATCGAGGGCCACCACCATCTTTCAACATAACGAAATCTCTCCGGCAAATTACTTAAAGTAGGAGTTGAACGTCAGAGCTAACGCGGCGGCGCGAATCTTTTCTCTTTGCGCTTAGCTTTTTGCCCTTAGCCGCAAAGCTCCCGCCGCTCCGGTTTAACGATTTGTTGGGCCACGCCGAGAATAGCTCAACTCATCACGGTATCAACGTGGATGTCCGAATCAACGGGCCGTGGGGCGGGCGACGGAATGTAGCCCAGGGTGAGCGAGTCCCGATTTAGCGGGATAACCGCGGGGATGACGTCCGCCCCTGATTACAGAGCGCGCGAAGCGGGCGACAGACGCTGCGCGTCGGGTAGTCTCCGCGGACGGTCCTGACTTCAGATTCCGAGTTGACTCGATGACCCGGTCGCTACCGCTCGCCGTTCTGACACAAACTATCGCTCACCGGCGCCAGCCGCTTGTTCGGCGGTGTGTTCAGGCTCCGGGTCGTCAAACTCGCGGCGGCGTGGGTAGGGATCATTCGTGCGGCGGCGGGGAATTGAATCGCCGCGGCGTTCATCACGCATCTGCGCGGTCAGGCCCCGCACGCCATGCTTGTCGAGCAGGTGACGCAGAGAGCGCACCGACATCTGAAGAAGCTGCGCAGCATTCGTCTGATTTCCTTCCGTGCGGCGCAGCGCTTCCATCACGTAAGTCTTTTCCAATTGATCGAGATGTGCAGTGAGGTTGATTCCGTCGTCCGGAAGTTCGAACGCCGAGGCCACGCGCGTCTGGCTGTACTTCGTAATCTGGTCAGGCAGGCGCTCAGGCTCAATCACTTCACTTGTTTCGAGCGCGACCGCGCGTTCGATGGTGTGTTCCAGTTCCCGAACATTCCCCGGCCATGAGTAATTCTCCAGCAGACGCATGGTCGATGGGCTGATGACCATCGAACGGCCCGTTTGGGTGCAATGCTTCTTGATGAAATAGTCGGCCAGCTCGGCAATGTCGCCGGCGCGTTCTCGCAAAGGCGGCAGTTCCATCGGGATGACTGAGACGCGATAGAAAAGATCCTCGCGGAAACTTCCATCCTTCACCATGGCTGCCAGGTCGCGGTTCGTCGCGGCAATGACCCGAGAGTTTACTTCCATCTCTGCATGCGCGCCGACCGGACGTACTTTCCGTTCCTGCAAGACGCGCAGGAGCTTCACCTGCATCGCGGGCGACATCTCGCCGATTTCATCGAGAAAGATAGTGCCCTGATTGGCAGCTTCGAACAGTCCTTTGCGGTTGGCCGTCGCGCCGGTGAACGAGCCTTTCACGTAGCCGAACAGCTCAGACTCAAGCAACGTTTCGGTAAAGGCGCCGCAGTTGACTGAGACGAAAGGCTTCTGCGCGCGCGGACTGAGATCGTGAATTGCGCGCGCGACAAGTTCCTTGCCGGTGCCTGATTCGCCAGTGATCAAAACCGTCGAAGGCACTTGGGCGACCGTTTCGATCATCTGAAAGACGGCCAGCATCCGATCCGACTGGCCGATGATGTTACTGAGCCGGCCGCGCGCCCGCTGTCCTTTAATCAGGGCTTCGTTTTCGACTTTGAGAGTTTGCGCTTCTGCTTCGCGGGTAATTTTCGCGAGTGCGCGCGCGATCTTTTCTTTCAGCAGCTCGTTGTCGAAAGGTTTGTGAACAAAATCGAACGCGCCCAGCAGAAATGCCTCATGGGCCGTCGATTCGTTGGCGAACGCGGTCATCATAATCACTTCGACGTTCGGGTGAACTTCGCGCGCCGCGCGCAATAATTCGATGCCGCCCATGTCCGGCATCTTCACATCTGACAGGATTACATCGGCAGGGTGCGTGCGGAGCAGCTCCATCGCCTTGCGCCCATTCTCAGCCACGTGGACCGTGTGACCCTCGCGCTGGAGAAGATGCGTCAGGAACTGGCGCATGCTTAGTTCGTCGTCGACGATGAGTAAATTAGCCATAGCACCAACAGATCATTTTCCATTTATCATTAGACATTTTTCATTTGTCATTGGTTTGCCGCTGGCGAGTAGTCTTCAATGATGCCGTAAAGATGCGGCACAGCTCGACGTTCTCATTGATGATCTCCACCAGCAGATTGCTGCGAACTAGTTCGCTGCGCTCAATGATGCGGAGCCAAATCGATGTTTCGTTAAGTTCCTTTAAGAGGATTCGTTGTTTATGAACAAAATCGGCGGAGCTTTCGCCGCCCCTCGCTTCACCGTAGTTCGGTGCCGGCGATGTGCCTGCCCTTAGGATCTGGTCGGCTATGTGGCGCCCTGCCGCATTTCGCGGTAACCGTGAGGCGAGCTTAATTATCCGGACCGCGAAATCGATAAGCCGTTCCTCTAATTCATAGGCCCGCGACTGCGGATCTTTTGCTCTGGCGGTCGCTGTTTCCATCTTTGGGAGTCCTCCTTCACGTCATCTCAGCTGACTGGCATTGCTATGTCAAATGAGAAATGGAAAATGACAAATGGAAAATGGTCTATAGCTCACTTCACCCCCGGTAACTCCACCGTAATAGTGGTCCCGGCTCCCTCTCGGCTGCGAGCGTTAATTGTACCACTATGGTCGCGGATAATTTGATAGACAATCGACAGCCCGAGACCGGTGCCGCCTGTCGTCGAAGTGAACGGTTCGAATAAGCGTTCCACCTGCTCAGGTGTCATGCCGCAACCCGTGTCCTTGAAGCTGATGTGGACGCGATCGGCATCGGTACGTTGCGCCGTGACGCGAAATTCACCCCCGTCAGGCATCGCCCGCAACGCGTTACGCGTGACGTTCCAACAGACCTGCTTCAACTGTTCCGGGTCGCCTTTCACTATCAAGGGCTCGTTCGGCAACTCCTCTTTTAGACTGTGGCCGTCGGTAATCTCAGGACTATTGCGCAGGAGTTGGAGGGTCTCACCAATCAATACACGCACATCCACTTCTTGCATCTCTGCCGCACGCGGCCTGGCGTAGTTGAGATAATCAGTGACGATCTTATTTAAACGATCAGATTCGCGCAGGATGATCTCCATCAGCTGGGACTGGTCGGAATCGTTGTCCATCTCAGACCTGAGCATTTGAATCGAGCCGCGCATGGCCGCCAGCGGGTTGCGAATCTCGTGCGCGATCGAGGCAGCCATCCGGCCAACCGCAGCCAGACGGTCCTGACGTCGCGCGGTCTCTTCCATCACGCGCACGTCGGTAAGATCCTGAAAAGTGACTACGAGTCCGCTTGTCTCGCCCGATTCCGCGAACAAAGGAGCGATGCTGTAGCCGAGATGCAACATGAAACCACTCTGCGTGAGTGAATCGATCTCGTATCGCGGACTAACTTTGCCGTCGGCTGCCGCGGCCATCGAATCGGCCATCTGCCGGGTCATCTCGCCAAAAAACATCGAAGCGTTTTTGCCGCGCACATCTGCGGCTTCGTAGCCGGTGATTTCTTCGGCCGCAGCGTTGAAGGTGAAGATCCGTCCCTGAAGATCCGTCGTAATCAATCCTGATCGAATCGATTCGACAATTCGCTCGTGCAGAAGGCGCAGGTCCGCCAGGGTGCGCGTCGCCTGGGCCAACTGCACATCCGAAGTCCGCTGTCGTTCGGCGAGCTTCGCGGCCAACAATCCGACCACGAGAAACGAAACGTCGGCCAGCCCCATGGTCTGAATGACCGTCGGCAGCGATTCTTCCGGGATCACTCCGCCGCGCGGTACGACGCCGTTCAGCAGCAGCAACGAAACCGTGTTGAATGCCGCCGCGCTGCCAATTGCGGTGACGAGCGCGCCCCGCGGGCCGATGAACCAGCTCGCAACCGAAATGACGACTATGTAGAGCGCGGTGTAAGGCGAGTGGACGGCGCCGGTGATCCAAACCAGCCAGGTGACCAAAAGCACGTCCGCGAAGAATTGAAAGCGTGCCTGGACGACATAATTCGTCCAGAGAAGGTGCGCAACCGAATAGATGACGGTGAGTACTGCGACTGCGAGCAGGAGCGGTTTGATTGATTGCAGCGAGTCGCCGACGTTCGGTCCAAACGTGCCGCGTGCCCCAAACGCACCCGCCAACATTACGAGCGCAGTCACGGCGGCCCGGCCGCCAATTAACCACCACAGACGAGCGCTGAATGCTGCTTGCGTCGCACGGCTGCCTTCACTCGCCATGCCGAAAGCGTACCATGAATTTCGAGACCCGTGGGTGGTACAACCTCGTACGCACGTCTTTAGCGCGCAAGCATGCCGACCCCGTGCGCCGCATTGACTTTGGGCCGCCGCGGGCTTATCTTCGCGGCGTTGCCGCAAGCGTAAGAGTGCCCACTTCAAACCCTCGGTCTCGATCATGCGTCGTCAGGCTCGGTTTCTCTTGCCCCTTCTGTGTCTGGTCGTGTTGTGTGAAGCCGTTGGCTCTCAACAACAACCTCCAACAGTAAATCTGCGCCCGAGCCCCGTTGTCTCCCCGCCAGGCACGCCGCAAGTTCGTGTAAGGGCTGACAAACAGCGCGTGCCGCTGGGAACCCAAGTGACCTTCACTCTCTCACCCGCCAGCGTCGTTACTGATTACGTTGTGACGCTTTACTTCGGTGACCGTCAGCAACGGGTGATGACTAGCCCTCAGGCGACTCATCTTTACGAAGCCGTCGGAACCTACACTTACTCAGTACACGTCAAACCTCGTCAGCGGTGTCAGCCGCGAGTTACCTTGAGCGCCTCAGCGAGTTCGGTTCCCGAAAGAGAGGCGGTCACGTTCTCAGCCCAGCTCTCGGGAAACTGTCCCAACATTCAGTATCGCTTTGTGTTCGGCGACGGGTCGTCGACCAATTGGCAAAACAGTCCCGGTGCGCAACACAGCTACGCGCCGTCGGGGAAATACCTCGCATACGTTGATATCAGTGACGGCAACAGCCGCATCGGTGGCAGCCCGCGTAAACGGATTGATGTGACGCGTCGGAAACCAGTTGTTGACCCGCGCAACAATGTATCGGTTTCGCTGACAGCCGAACCGTTATCGGCGCGGCCTGGAAGGCCGGTTACTTTTACAGCGAAGGCATCGCCGTCCCGCTCCGACGCGCGTTATCTGTTCAATTTTGGCGATGGGCGGCAAACGTCCTGGCAAACTGATCCGCGGTCAACACACACGTACAGAACGCTGGGGACCTATCGCGCTTACGTGCAAGTCAGTCAGTTCGTTAACAACCAAACCATGAGCGCGACAAGTGCGCCGGCCATGTTGAGAGTAGGACGTGGACCCGGCCCGACACCGGACCCGGATCCACGTCCTACGCCTACACCCGGGCCTGGCACAAGTCCTTCACCGACGCCCGTTACTTCGCCGACCGCGAGTGATTCGCCGACACCTTCACCTGGTAACGGATTACCTTCGCCCGGTCCAGGCTCAACCGGTTCAAATGGAACGATTTTAGTGGGAAGCGAAACACCTTCCTCGTCACCTGCCGTCACTCCAACTTCCAATGACAACGCTTCAGGCGACACGTGGTGGTATCTGCTGATTGCAGCGGTCGTTCTGTTTTTGATTTACCAGGCAGCGGGGTTTCTGTTTGCCACGCAGCCAACCTTCGCGCCATTTGCAGACCAGGGCGTTGCGGCCGTCGCGCACAAGAAAGGCGCAGTGCCGATCGATTTTGAGCTGGTGCTCGACAGAAATGTCTCAGGCGGCGACTATTCCGTGACAACGGACCAAGCGCGCCTGATTACTAATTCGCCGGAACCGGAAGACCGGCAGATAATCGAAATTTAAGGAGAAGTAATGGCTGAACTGACGACGAATGAAACTACGACTACCGCTGAACCCACGGCGGCCCCTCAGCCTACGATCAGCGATGTTTTCGACCTTCCGAAACCCGGCGAGCCCGACCTGAAATCAGATCGCTGGGAAGCCGTTCAGAAGCGGATCAAAGAAGAAGTGAAGGACGTAAAGTTCCCGGCCGCACTTAGTGATCTCGGGCCTAAAATCTGCGAACTGTTCAACGTGCCGCTACCGAACATCCTCGTCACGTCGTGGAAGAAGGTCGATGACTTGCGTGCCCGGCTCGAAAAATCCCGCAGCGCGCCCGACAAAGTAGAATATCTCGAGCTGGCGCAACACACGATCAACTGCGACCAGAAACCCTACCTGGAGATGCGGCTCAAGGACGTGCCGTTGAAGAGAATTCAGTTCGCGGTCAAACTCGTTTTCACCTTGAAGGGCTTTGTGCTGAAGATCCAGGGCGGAGCAATTCAGGAAATTCAAACCGGGGCGTGCGAAGTGAAAGGCACCATTTCGTACGCGGGTCAGGTGATCGTCGATAAAAAACTCGCGCCCATCAAACTGCCGGGCACGCTGTCCGTGCCCGCCGCCATCGGTCTCTTCCAACCACCGCCGGAGCAGGCGAAGGCCGCGGCAACTTAATCCAAGGGAATAACGTCGAAGTGGCACGCGCGTCTTGCGCCTGATTTCACGGGCGAGACACCCGGGCCCCTTCAAGAATATATGCGAGTCAACGGCAAACTCTTTGTCTGTGCGGTCGTTCTGCTGCTCTCTGCGCAGATTCTGCTCGCCCAACAGGACCGTAAGCCTCAGACAAGTGATGATGTTTTGCGAATCAGTACCGAGCTTGTGCAGACGGGTGTCAGTGTCTTTGATAAGCACGGCCGCTTCGTAGAAGGATTGACGAAGGAAGACTTCGAGTTGCAGGTTGACCGGCGGCCGGTTCCGATTTCGTTCTTCGAAAGCATTGTCGCGGGAAGCGCGCGTGATCGGTCAGCCCGGCTTGCAACTAAAAATGATCCGGTGACTGAAGAGCGCACGGTGGCTCCCTCTGTTCGTCGTCGCACGGTCGTATTTTTCATAGACGACCGTCATCTTTCGCTGGACGGCGTGGGCCGCACACGAAAAACCCTTCTTAACTTTATCGACAAACAGATGGGCCAGAACGATCTGATAGCGATCGCTTCTGCCAGTGGCAAAATTGGATTTCTGCAACAGTTCACCGACAACAAGGAAGTATTGCGCGCGGCTGTCGGGCGAATCAGTCATGTGCCGTACTCAGTTACTGATTACGGGATGAATCTCGGTAGTCCGATGACGGAATACATGGCGCTTACCATCGAGCAAAAAGACGATCCAGGCGTGTTTGAATTCTATGTTCAGGATTGCCTGAAGTGGACGATCAAGACGCCCCTCTCCAGGCTCAGCTCGCGAACGCACTGCGAGGCCGAAGTTAGGAATCGCGCGCGACAGATCCTGCTCCAGGCCGGCGCCGTCACCTCAAGCAGCTACTACTCGCTCGAAACGCTTCTTCAGTCCGTCGAAAAGATGCCTGGTAGCAAACTGGCCTTCTTTATTTCCGATGGGTTCTTAGCGGACGCGGGGCCACGCGGTCAGGTCGGCCGAGATCGGCTCGGGCGCATTACTGACAACGCTCGCCGCGCCGGCGTGGTGATCTATACGATCGATGCGCGCGGTTTGATTTCGGGCGCGTTGGATGCGACCGGCAACGTACCGTTCGATGGTAACGGCACGCTGGAGAACGCACATCTCCGCGAGATATTCGCGACGCAGGACGCGTTGCATTCGCTGGCGGCGGACACAGGCGGGCGCGCGCTGCGGAACCAGAACGAGTTCGATCAGTTTATTAACGTCGCCCTGGACGAAACCTCACGCTATTACTTAATCGCCTGGCGGCCTGAGGCTAACGACGAAAAGGACGCGAAGGTCAGAAAGATCATGGTAAGCGTAATCGGGCGTCCGGACTTAACGGTTCGTTCCGCGCGCGGATTCACCAATCGAACCGCAATCGCGTCGGCGGCAGCCGAACGGAAGCCGGAAGCAGATAACCGAAAGAGTACGCGAGCGAAACAGCCGGACGCGGACATTAAAGACGCGCTCAAGGATTCTTATCCCAAGCAAGCGCTTCCGCTGCAGCTTTCTTTGATCTATTTGGACACGCCCCTCAGCGGCAGCGTGCTGACCACGTCCGTTCAAGCGCCGGCTGAGTTTCTCTCGTACGGCGATGAAGGGAAGGATGCCGCGCGAGTGACGATCGCTGGTGTGGTTCTCAACGATCAGGGCAAACCGGCCGCGAGTTTCCGCACGGGCTTAAAAGTTGCTCCGGCTTCCACTTCAACGTCGCAAGATACTTCAAACGTTATCTACAACTATCCTGCTCCCTTAAAGCCGGGCATTTATCAGGTTCGCGTCGCCGCGCGGGACGATGGCAGCGGGCTGGTCGGCAGCGCGATGCAGTGGATCGTGATTCCCGATCTCGCCTCGCGCCAGCTTTCCATGAGCAGTTTGCTGGTCGGGATTGAAAGCGTGGCAACGAACAGCGCCGGCGCAGAACGAATGCAGTGGAGCGTGGACAGAAAGTTTGCCGCCGGCTCATATCTCAGATTCATGACTTTCGTCTATAACGCCGCACAGGCGAGCCCGGGCGTGACCAATCTCGCCGCGCGCGTGCGGGTTTACCGAGATAGTCGCCCGGTACTCTCACTTCCGTTTGCGAAGGTCTCTGCGGCGACGGGCACAGATCCGGCGCGCGTGCCTTTCGTTTCAGAAATGGATCTCGCGCGACTACAGCCGGGCGCGTACGTGCTGGAAGTGACGATTGAAGATCTAACGGCGCACAAGTCTGTATCGCAGCAGACGACGTTCTACGTGCAGTGAGTTCGCGTCACGATTGAAGTGCTCTGTTTTTGCTCACCTGCGCGTTAACACTCGGGCTTGGCTTTGCCTCAAAAGTCCAAAAAGGCAGCTCTCATTCACACCGGGCTTTAGCCCGGTGATAAGAGAGCATGAGACTCGCGAACCGTTTTAACGGTTTACTGGTCTTCTGAATGCCTTAGGCGATTAGCTACGAAGGACTTAGTCTGCAAACGCCACGGAAAAACCGTTGAAACGGTTCCTGTGATTCTCACGGTCTTTCAGCACCGGGCTGAAGCCCGGTGTGAATGAGAGTAAGACTCTCAGATTTTTGAGGCAAAGCACTCCGGCTTCGAACAGGCTTTCCGACGCTGGTTCCGCATTGCGTGTTATATACTTCGACAGCTTTCGTTCGACAATCAACACCATAGATAAAAAATTGAAACGCATTCTGCATGTCGTGGGCGCGCGCCCAAACTACATGAAAATCGCGCCTATCGTGCGCGAGATGGCCAAGCACGCAAATGAGTTTGCGCAGACGCTGGTGCACACGGGTCAGCATTACGACGACAACATGTCGAAGGTTTTCTTCGACGAACTCGAAATGCCGCGCCCGGACGTCAATCTCGAAGTTGGATCGGGTTCTCACGCCGAACAGACGGCGGAGGTGATGATGCGATTTGAGCCGGTGGTCGCGCAGTTCAAGCCCGACTGGGTCGTTGTCCCGGGCGACGTAAACTCGACTTTGGCGTGCGCGTTAGTGGCCGTGAAACTGGGAGTCAAAGTAGCGCACGTCGAAGCTGGCCTGCGCTCATTCGATCGCACGATGCCGGAAGAGATCAATCGTCTGCTGACAGATCAAATTTCAGATTTGCTTCTGACACATTCGCCTGAAGCGCGCGAGAACCTGACGCACGAAGGCGTGGCGGAAGAGAAAATTCATCTGGTCGGCAATACGATGATCGACACGCTGGTACGCCTGATGCCGCTGGCCGAAGAACGTTGGCCCGCGTTGCACTCTCGTTTCAGGTTCGATCAGTTCGTGTTGGTGACGCTCCATCGGCCGAACAACGTCGATGACCGCGCGGGATTGAACGAAATCATATCGGCGCTCAACCAAGTCAGTAGCGACGTGCCGGTGCTCTTTCCGGTTCATCCGCGCACTCAGCAGAAAATCGCTCAATACGAAATCAATGTGAGTGAAACCGTGCGGCTGACTGAGCCGATCGGCTATATCGATTTCCTGGCGCTGCAGGCGCACGCGGCCATTGTCGTTACGGACTCAGGCGGCGTGCAGGAAGAAACGACGTTTCTTGGCGTTCCGTGTCTGACCGTGAGACCGAACACTGAACGGCCAATCACCATCACGACGGGAACGAATCGGCTGGTTAAGAGAAACAGAGAGGCGATCGTTTCGGCGATTCGCTCAGCGCTTGATCGGCCGCGAAATGCAGCGGCTTCTCGACCGGAACTCTGGGATGGCAAAGCAGCGGAACGGATCGTGCGCCTATTCCGCGAGCTCGACTGACGCGGCAGTAGCCCGACTAACCGGCGTACCCAAGCGGGCAGCCGGCTTGGGGTGGTCGATAGGGAGGGCGTGAATCCCCGAGCTACGCCATTGCTTCCGCGCGGGTTACTTGGCCCGTTTCCGCGCAAAACGAAAAAGCGGCAATAGATGCCGCTTCGATTTGAAAAGTGGTGAGGCGTGTAGGGATCGAACCTACGACCCGCAGATTAAGAGTCTGCTGCTCTACCAACTGAGCTAACGCCCCGCGAGAAGTGAAAATTATACGGCGCGAAAAAATGTAGTCAAGGAGCGCAAGAGAAGTGGGACCACAGAGGACACAGAGAAAAAACGACTTTAACAATTTGTGAGATTTCTCTGTGTCCTCTGTGGTTGATCAATCCAGATAATGGCTCCTGACCGATGTGCCGCGACCGGTGACGCTCTAGCCCCGCGAGTCAAGTTGTCAAAACGCACGCACTTCGCACAGAATGTCCTCTCCGTTTAATACTGCGCAAACCGACATGAAATACCATGACAGCGTGTTAAGCCTGATTGGCAACACGCCTTTAATTAAACTTAATCGGCTTAATAGAGGATTGAAGCCGCTGATCCTCGCCAAGATGGAGAATCTGAATCCCGGCTTCTCCGTCAAAGATCGCATCGGCATTTCGATGATCGACGCGGCCGAGCGTGAAGGCAAACTCAAACCCGGCGGCACAATCGTCGAGGCAACTTCTGGCAACACCGGCATCGGTTTGGCGATTGCTGCGTCCGTCAAAGGTTACAAATGCATCTTTGTGATGACGGACAAAGCGTCCGTGGAGAAATCGCGCTACCTGAAAGCGCTGGGCGCTGATGTGGTGATTACGCCGGTCTCAGCCAAGCCCGGCACGCCGGACCACTACGTTTCGACCGCGCGCCGGATCGCCGCGGAAACACCGAACTCCTTTTATCCCGATCAGTATTCGCATCCGGCAAATCCGGAAGCGCACTATCGCACGACCGGGCCCGAACTTTGGGCGCAGACCGAAGGCAGGATCACTCATTTCGTTTCCGGCATCGGAACCGGCGGAACAATTTCCGGCACCGGTCGATTCCTGAAAGAGATGAATTCCAACATCAGGATTATCGGAGCCGATCCGTTCGGCTCGATCTACAAGACATACAAAGACACCGGCAAAGTCCCCGAGACGACACCCTACCTTGTCGAAGGCATCGGCCAGGAGGTTTTGCCGCCCAACGCGCACATGCAGTTCGTCGACGAGGTGATGAACATCAGCGATCACGACTCGTTCGAGACGGCGCGCCAATTGAGCCGCATCGAAGGAATCTTCTGCGGCGGCTCGACGGGAACGAATTGCGCGGCGGCCCTGCGTGTGGCAAAAGATCTCGACGAGAATGCAGTGGTCGTCTTTGTCGTATGCGATACAGGCGAGCACTACCTCTCGAAGTTCCATTCAGATGAATGGATGAAAGAGAAGCGACTGCTTGAGCCCCAGAAGATCACCGCGCGCTTAATCAGCGAGACAAAAGGGAAGCAGGCGCCGCGCGAGCTGGTGACAGTCGCGCCAACCGATCTGGTGGCGGCGGCTTTGGCCAAGATGAACGAGATGGGCTTGACCCAGATTCCGGTGATGGTCGACGGAAAGTCTGTCGGCTCACTGCGCGAAAATCATTTGCTGTCGAAGGTTTTCGCCGACCGGGACCTGCTTGAGGCGCCGGTGAGCAAAATCATGGATAAGGGCTTTCCGACGGTTGACGTTGATGCCGATGTGAACGTTGTTTCCCGCAAACTTCGCACAAACCCTGCGGTCTTAATCGAAGAGTACGGCCGGATAACCGGCATCATTACGCGGCATGACGTTTTGGAGATGGGCGAAAACGGGGATTGAGTGGCACCGACTTTAGTCTGTGATTCGTCGCGGCTAATTCACAGACTGAAGTCTGTGCCGCGCCTACCGTTCATAGAACTTCACTTTCAAACCCTCATCCAACTGCCTTAGCTCGTACATTTCGAAACCTTCCAGAAAGTTCGGCGGCATGAACGTGTCCGCGCCTTCTACTGACAAAGGGACTTCGGTAACGATCCAGCGGTCGATGTGCGGCAGGAAGGCCTCATAAACTTTCGCGCCTCCCATCACAAATAAATGCTCCTCGCGACCGCGCGCGAACTCCAGCACGGAATCGACGTCGCGCATTACCAGAACGGAATCCGCTGGGTTGAAGTTCTTTTCGCGACTCAGAACGATATTGGTTCGTTCCTTCAGCGGTCCCTTCAACGTCTCCCAGGTCCGCCGTCCCATCACGACCGTGTTGCCGATCGTTGTGGCTTTGAAAAACTTCATGTCGGCAGAAAAGTGCCAGGGCAGTTTTCCACCCTTACCGATGGAGAGATTTCGATCGACTGCGACTATTGCGATGATCATAAGCCAGAGTTTCAGGTTTCAAGTCTCAAGTTTCAAGTGCGCCCTCCAACCTGAAACTTGAAACCCGAAACTTGAAACTAATTTCAGACCGCCACCGGCGCCGCGATTTTTGCGTGCGATTCGTAACCAACCAGGTTCAAATGTTCGTAGCGAAAATTTAGCAGACCTGTAATGCCGCGCAAGTCTCTTTGTTCGTCGTTAATCTCAAGTAGTGGCAACGGTTTTGGTGTGCGCGAAAGCAACTCGTTAACTTGATCCAGATGGTTCCTGTAGATGTGATAGTCGCCGAGCGTGTAAATGAATTCGCCAACCTGCAAGTCGCAGACGTGCGCGACGAGGTGTGTCAGCAACGCGTACGAGCTGATGTTGAAGGGCACTCCGAGAAAGGCGTCGGCTGAACGTTGATAGAGTTGGCAGTGAAGGAGCGGCCGAGCAGTTGCGGGCAGGAGGCCCGCGCTCCCAGGCTGCTCAATCTTGAATTGAAACAAAGTATGACAGGGCGGCAGATCGACGTTGTCACATTCGCGCGGGTCCCAACCGCTGACGATCAGTCGCCGCGAGTTCGGATTCGTCTGGATCTCCTTAATTAGCCGAGCGATCTGATCTACGCCGTCATGTTTGGGATATTTCCCGCCGAAGGATCGCCAAAGATATCCATAGACCGGGCCGAGATCCCCCGCTTCACGGCCAAAGCGCCGCGTATGTTCTTCGTCGGCCCACTCTTTCCAAATATCCACACCGCGCGCGCGCAGGTTCGCCTCGTTCGTATCCCCCGATAAGAACCAAAACAATTCTTCGGCAACCCAGCGAAAGGGAACTCGCTTGGTCGTGACGATGGGAAAGCCTTCACGCAAGTCGAAGCGGGTTTGAAATCCGAAGTGCGAGATTGTGCCGACCCCCGTGCGATCCTGATGTTCCACGCCGCGGTCGAGGATTGAGCGGAGAATGTCGTGGTATTGCTTCATGAATACATTTGAGCTCAGGCTGTCACGTGACCGATAAAGAGAAACAACTACCCGCGCCAACCGCGCGGAGTCTTTCGATGAGTACCGTTGCCCCACTCTTGCTCGCGCAGCGGCGATGAATATAACGCGTTGACAACTCTTCCCGGAAGCACATACCGCCGCAATCTGCCCGTCCGTAAGCGCAGTTGGCCAAGCAAGTGAACTCCCTTGGGAGTACGTGAATCGTCTCGGGAACACTAAGGTTTTAGAGCCAACGGCATCACGGCCAGGCTTACTAAATTGGATCGATTCACAGGCTCCAGCGGATACTCGTCAATAGGCGAGCTTGAGAAGGAGGTTCCCGAGGACCTCTTTTGACCGAATCACGTCGTCTTTCGTCGCTCGCAAGCTACTTGCAACGCGGCTCATCTTCCGTTTACTTATTGAATTAGTGGGAACCAAAAGTTCTTGACACCTGGGTGTTTTGGGAATATTGTCTCGGCGCTCCACCAAGTTAAGCTGATCCTTTTTATCGCCGTGAGCCGTTCCTGGAACCCAAGGCCGCAAAGCGGACAAATGTCGAAGACCCGATTCTTCGCTCGGGAGGAATTTTTCGGCTGGCTATTGTTCGATACGCGGACGCAACAGTATGTCGTCCCGGTCACCCCCGGCGCGATCCGAGCTTTCCACAGCGTGGTCGAGGAAGCCACAGTTCCCAAGGCCGCTGATTTACCCGACGCCAATGGCGCTCAGGCCGCCGCGATTGTCAGATGGCTGAACGAAAACGAGTGCCTCCCCGGTTCCGTCCACATCTCGACGCGTAGTCCCCGGCCGAAGATGCTCTCGGCCCCGCTCAACGTCTATTTCGACTTCACCAGCGTGTGCAATCTCGCGTGCACAATGTGCTACGACGAGCCGAAGCGCGCCGCGATCAAGCGCGCCCACGAGCTGACAGTGGCAGAGATCGATGGCATTTTCGACCAGCTTCGCGAGATGGGCGTTTTCCGTGTCGATCTCGCTGGCGGAGAACCGACTCTTTTCCCCGAGGTGCTGGTGGAGTATCTGGCGTCCGCACGCCGCCGCGACATTTCCGTAAGTATAACGACGAATGCGTCGCGCCTTCCCATGGGCCTGGCCCGGCGCATTCTGGAGTTTGAGCTGAAGACGATCACGGTAAGCATCGACGGCCCGGACGCGGCCACTAATGACCGTGTCCGTGGCCTGGGCTCCTTCGCAAAAGCTCTCGAGGGAGTGGGCAACCTGCTGGCGGCTAAGCGCGAACTAGGCAGCAAAACTGTAATCGCCATCAAGAATACTTTCCGGCCGACCATTACACCGGACGAAATTCATGGGTTCGTCGAGTTGGGACAGCGCGTCGGCGTGGACAAGGTCAAATTCAACGCTATGCGGCCTTCGGGCGAAGCGGTATCAGACAATGATCTAATCATGAACGTCCCTGCTTACTACGCTGCGCTGCGCGAAATGAAACGCCTGGCGGACCTGTCCGACGGAGTGGAAATCAGCGGCCCCACTAACCCGGCAACCTGTTTTGGCGGACGCGTTCCCCACCTCACCGATTGGGGCTGCGTGGCCGGCAAGGAACTGATGACAATTGATTCGATCGGGAATGTGCGTCCATGTTCGATGATGAACGACTTTGTGGTCGGCAATGTACGCTCAAATAGTATCCGCGACCTCTATCTCAACAGCAGCATCAACACTCTGCGCGGTCTCGAGAACGAGGAGTGCAGCTCGTGCGAAGGGTTTACGACGTGCCGCGGCGGCTGCCGGGTGCGCAGTCAGGCCGCCGGAGACTTTTTCGCGAAAGACCCCCTTTGCCCGAAAGACGCGGGTCAGGTGATGGTGCAAATCATCGCACCACCCGCACCGTTCCAATACCTGGGACTTCCGCATTCGCTCTGACTGAGCGTTCGAAAGGTTGAAGTTATGGCCAAGGTAAAAATTTCGCTACCAACCGTTTACGACCCCCGAGAGTGGGCGCAACCGTACTCAGCCGCGTCCATGTTTCTCGGCGCTGCGGTCGAGGCCCGCCCGCATCTGCGTGATCGCTTTGAGTTTGATTTTCAGAGCTTCGGCAGCGCGTCTGATCCGCTGGTCTTCGCTGAGGCCATGATTGCCGCAAAGCCTGATATCCTCGGGCTCGGCATCTACACCTGGAACGAGTCGGTGATCGAAGCCGCCATTCCCATCATCTATGCGCGGTCACCGCGGACCCGGATTCTCCTGGGCGGCCTGTCGGTACTTTACGGCGACGCCGACTACGCAAATAAGTTTCCTGAGGTGGACCTCTTTTTCCGCGGCGATGGCGAGCAGGCCTTCGCGGACGTACTGGAGCATTACGTTAACGGTACCTATGACCAGCTAGTGAACGGCGATGTCCTCATCAACGGCGTGTCCTCGCATGCGAACTTCCAGCTGCGCGTCCAGAACCGCTCAGCGGTGAAGATGTCAGATGTCGTGTCGTACTATCTGCGCGACGAGAGCGGCACCTGCTTTTTTGAGCGCTACGCCGACGAGCATTGGAACTGCGTCTGGTGGGAGCTTTCGCGCGGCTGCGTCTACACCTGCGCGTTCTGCGGCTTCGACGCCCAGGAACTCGGCTTCCGCCATCACTCGATCGATCGGGTACTGGACGAGTTCGATGTCTTCCTTGAGAAAAAAGTAAAACGAGTCTTCATTACCGATGCCATCCTTGGCGGCAAGCGTGCCAACGCGAAGGAAATCCTGCGCGGACTCTCTGAGCCACATCGCCGGGACCATGGAATGTACCTTTATGGTTTCATTCGTCCGGAACTGGTTGACGAGGAGTTCGCGCGCCTGCTGCACACCTCTAATTTCGCTTTCGTTAACGTTGGGCTGCAGACCGTGAATGATGCTGTGCCCAAAGAAATGCGCGCCAACAACCTGCCGGAGATTCGCAAGAACTTACCGTGGCTGAGCCGCTACGGCGTACGCTATCAGACCGATCTCATCGCGGGGTTTCCGGGCGACACCTACGATGGGTTTCTCGACTCGGTTCGCTTCATCATCGAAGATGCACGGCCCACTCGCTTCCGCGTGTACCAACTTAGTGTCCTGCCGGGAACGCCGCTCTACCGCATGGCGCAAGAGAAGGGTCCGGAGTGGATCACCTACGATCCGAAAGACGGCGCCGTCACCGGATCGTACAGTTGGGATCTTCCAGAGCTGCAGCGCATGCTCAGCTTCGCGAACTTCGCCGTGGCGCTTTACAACTATTTCATGAAGTGGGACTGGCTCGGTGACGAAGATCGTTTCCGGCGCCTCGATCTCTTTCACAGTCTGTATCTGCGCACCGAGCAGGCGCAGGGCGAGTTCGGGAGGTGGGACCAGAAAGCTTCTTCGTTGAACCAGGACGAGGAGTCGGATCAATGGATCGAGGCATTCCTCAAGTCCCAGGACCTCGAGGATCTTCCGGTTCCCGAGGGGCCGCCGGTGACCAGGGACATCTCGATGATCCCGACGGAGCTCCACGACCCGACTCACTATTCGCAATTCCTGCGGGGCGATGCGGTTGGAGAATAGTTGCGATGACTATGCGACATCGGTACGACATCTCGTCGCCGGAGGCCCGGAACCTCGCGTCGCAGGCGATCCTGGTGGGCAACGTGATTGTCGTGGACGAGCGTGACCACGTGTTGCTGGGACTGCGCCATCCTGAGACGGATTATGAACCCGGCAAGTGGAACCTGCCTGGAGGCTGTTGCGAGGATGGAGAATCCTACGAGGCGGCGGCTCTGCGCGAGTTACGCGAGGAGTTCGGAATCGATCTCGCCGCGGGGACACTGCGCTATTTGCGAGGCTACTGTTGTGTTTATGACGACCGGGTGGTCAACGCCGTATATTTCCTCGCCCGCGTAGCGTCCGGAGCGCCCATTTGCATTGCAGACGATGAGTTCTCGGCAGGTGGCTTTCATCCGCTTGAGGAAGCTGGGCGTTGGGAACTCGCTTTTCAGCAGGAATCCGTAATTCAGGATTATTGCGCAGCAGCCCGAGAAGGAAAATGGTTCGTGGGCATAAATGCGGGCGATGATTTGCCGGCCCGTACTCAGATTTTAATGAGTGGAGAATGACGAAAATAAGGAAGGACTGAGCTATGGCAAACCTAAGTAGCAGACAGGCAAGTTTGAAGATAAAGAAACTGGCGAGTGCGGTGGCGAAGAAGCTTGCAGCTGGCCAGGGCGCTTCGGCCCGTACCGCATCGCGTGGCGCTGGTGCTGCCGCATCGCGACGGGGCGCGTCAGCGTCGAACCTTAGACTCGCCAGCATAGTCGCGAAAAAGCTTGCGGTCAGTCGTGGCGCTGGCGCCTCGCGTGGTACTGGCGCCGGCGCATCGCGTGGCGCTGCCGCATCGCGTGGCGCTGGTGCTGGCGCATCGCGACGGGGCGCGTCGGCAGCGAACCTTAGACTCGCCAGCATAGTCGCGAAAAAGCTTGCGGCCAGTCGTGGCACTGGCGCTGGCGCATCGCGTGGTACGGGTGCCGGCGCATCGCGTGGTACGGGCGCGGGCGCATCGCGTGGCACGGGCGCAGGCGCATCGCGTGG
>DATEPC010000052.1:0-1052 GCA_035273405.1 Pyrinomonadaceae bacterium
ACCCTTCGACGTAGCTCTGCGTCGTTTCAAGCGCTCCTGCGAAAAAGCCGGTGTACTGGCTGAAGTTCGTAGCCGCGAATTTTACGAGAAGCCAACTTCTGAGCGTAAGCGCAAAGCAGCAGCCGCTGTTAAGCGTCACGCGAAGAAAGTTCAGCGCGAACAGCGCCGCGCCGTTCGTCTGTACTAATACACAGACGATCGTAGCAAGCTTCTGCCAAGCCCGGCCCTCAGCCGGGCTAATGGCATTTGCGTAAAACGCTTGATGCTTCACTGTCGACGCCGCAGACGCGACCGAGACAAATCTGCTTTACAGCGTCAGACCTGGCTCTTTTGCCAGCGGTGCACGTCTTTTCTGACGAGCCTTCCAAGGCTACTGACGAGCACACCCACTGATTCCTCTCACGACGATCAGCCCAAGGCACCTGCTTGCGTGCCTGCTTACTTGAGCTATCCGAGGCCATTGACTGGCCGTAGCGGATTCAGCGCAACACTTTCAAACAGTCGATAGCTGATTGGTATTAACGTCAGTGGATTTTCGGCAGATACACTCCCCGATAGCGAATAAGCAGACGACACCGGTCGAGCCGCACATTTTGCGCGCCTCAAACAACGACCCGAGTTCGGCGGCACTTCGTTTTGGGTCCATTTCAGCGCAGATGACGAGAACGCCATGGCCGGGCTAATTCCCCAGAGCTTCATTGACGACCTTCTGAACCGCACCGACATCGTCGATGTGGTCAGCTCGCGCCTGCAAATGAAAAAGGCCGGCAAGAACTACACCGCTTGCTGCCCGTTCCACAAAGAGAAAACCCCGTCTTTCAGCGTCAGCCCCGACAAACAGTTCTATTACTGCTTCGGTTGCGGTGCTGGCGGTAACGCCCTCGGCTTCATGATGGACCACGACAACCTGGATTTCGTCCAGGCTGTCGAAGAACTGGCCAAAGCCGCCGGCATGGAAATCCCTCGCGAAGAAAGCGGTCGCCCGCACAAACCGCGGCAGCCGACCGATTCGCCGCTGTACCCGCTACTCACCGCCGCCGCCGACTTTTACC
>DATEPC010000053.1:0-11780 GCA_035273405.1 Pyrinomonadaceae bacterium
CTAAACATCATCTTCGTGATATCCAATTCACAACCTGATTTGCTCGGCCACTGGGGTCCCTACGGCGGCCGGTTCGTGCCTGAGACGTTGATGGCGCCGCTGGAAGACCTAACAGGGGCCTATGAATCTGCGAGACGCGACCCGAGCTTTCAACAAGAACTCGATCGGTTATTGTGTGACTACGCTGGGCGACCGACGCCACTTTTTCTCGCTTCGGGTTTAACTGCCGAGGCGGGCGGCCGCATCTACCTCAAGCGCGAAGATCTGCTTCACACCGGCGCGCACAAGATCAATAACGCCCTGGGCCAGGGTCTGCTGGCGCTTCACATGGAGAAGCGTCGCATCATCGCCGAAACTGGCGCCGGTCAACACGGCGTGGCGACTGCAACTGTATGCGCGCTCTTTGGCTTGAAATGTGTTGTCTATATGGGAGCCGAAGACATGCGGCGTCAGTCGGCGAATGTCTTTCGGATGCAAATGCTTGGGGCCGAAGTGCGCGAGGTCAACACTGGGTCGCGCACTTTAAAAGACGCAATCAACGAAGCTCTGCGCGATTGGGTGACGAATGTTGAGGATAGTTATTATCTGCTTGGCAGCGCGCTCGGGCCGCATCCATATCCTTTGATGGTGCGAGATTTTCAAAGTGTCATCGGACGGGAAACGCGGGAGCAGATTCTCGAAAAGACCGGCAGACTCCCGAAATATCTGATCGCTTGTGTCGGTGGCGGATCGAATTCAATCGGCATGTTTCATCCGTTTCTCAATGACGAATCCGTACGCATGATTGGTGTCGAAGCGGGCGGATCCGGCAGCGAGGTAGGTCAGCATGCCGCGCGGTTCAATGCAAACGGCGGAGGGCGCGCGGGAGTTCTGCATGGCACGATGAGCTATGTTCTACAGGACGAACTTGGACAGATTGCGGCCACGCATTCGATTTCGGCGGGCCTGGATTATCCAGCCATCGGCCCCGAACATGCGTTTCTGCGGGACTCGGGTAGGGTCGAATATACTTCGGTAACCGACGACGAAGCGCTTGCCGCTTTTAAAACGGTGGCGAAACGGGAAGGGATCATTCCTGCTTTAGAGTCAGCGCATGCCGTCGCCCACGCTCTGAAAATCGCCGGCGACATGCAGGAAGACGAATTCCTAATCGTCAATTTGTCAGGAAGAGGCGACAAAGACATCGACACGGTTCGCGAGCAATTAACCACAGAGGACACAGAGAAAGCAGAGGAAACAACCAGGAGCACGAAATGATTTTTGGATCGTACTCTTGTATTTCTCTGTGTCCTCTGTGGTAAAGCTTTCTGTCCCGAATCAAAAAAACATTCGAACAACTTAAACGCGAAGGTCGCAAGGGCTTCATTCCTTTCATCGTTGCCGGAGACCCTGATCTCGCCACGACGCGTGACCTGATTCTCGAACTGGCGCGCGCTGGTGCAAGCATCATCGAGCTCGGCGTGCCGTTCAGCGATCCGATGGCTGACGGGCCGGTGATTCAAAGAGCCTCTGAGCGCGCCTTGCGACATGGATTTGGTTTGACTGAAATCCTGGAGGTGGTTCGCGCCGTTCGTAGCCAGACCCAGGTACCGATAGTTCTCTTCAGCTATTTCAATCCGCTTTTGCAATTCGGGCTGGAGAAGCTTGCTCGCGAAGCTGAACACGCGGAAATCGACGGCATTCTCGTGACCGATCTGATTCCCGAAGAAGCCGGTCGCCTCTCGGCGATGCTGCGCGCGCATGAGATTGATTTAATCTTCTTAGCCGCGCCGACTTCGACAGATGCTCGTTTGCCGATGATTGCCGAACGCGCCAGCGGGTTCGTCTACGCGGTGTCGCGCTCAGGAGTTACCGGGGCTCGCGAAAAAATGAGCGCGCAGGCGGAGAAACTGGTGACTCGCCTGCGCAAATTTTCCAACCTGCCGGTAGCCGTAGGCTTCGGCATCTCAAGGCCAGAACATGTCCGCGATGTTTGGCGTTATGCGGATGCCGCAGTCGTCGGGTCAGCCATCGTCGAGATGATTGAACAACACTCCAGTAAGCCCGACATCGTCAGTAAAGTTGGTCAGTTTGCCGAATCGTTGTTAGCTAAAATCTAAGCATCGACGAAGCGGTGCAATTTTTAGTATGCTGACGCTGATTTTTGAGCAATTAATATTCGACGCGTGCTTCACTCCCGCATCGGATGCGCAGAGAGGGCTGCGGAGACGCAGTTTAAAGGCTTCCACCCTCCCGGAATTCCCTGTGTTGCATGCGTGAAACTCTGTTCCATTCTCGCTTGAGTTGTGTTATCCTCCGCTCGTGTCAGTATCCCGACAAGTCGGGATAGCGACGGTCAAGAGCGGTCGTGGACGTGAAAACACAACTTGAGCTAAGGAAGAGGAGCAGAAGAAAGAGATGCCCATCATGTCAGAAGACAGAATCGCAGATCGCAGTCGCGCTATTGAAGCCGCGCTGCTCAACATTGAAAAGAGATTCGGCAAAGGATCGATCATGCGTCTAGGCGAGCGTGACGTTTCGGACGTGCCGGCGATTTCTACGACATCGCTGTCGCTGGATGCGGCCATTGGTATTGGCGGGGTGCCGCGCGGACGCATCGTCGAAATCTACGGGCCGGAAAGTTCCGGCAAATCCACCCTGGCAATGCATATCGTGGCGCAGGCGCAACTGGCCGGAGGCGTGGCCGCATACATTGACGCTGAACACGCAATGGACGCCCAGTACGCCGAAAAACTCGGCGTGAATGTCGATGATATGCTGATTTCGCAACCGGATTCAGGCGAACAGGCCCTGGAAATCGCCGAAGCATTAGTGCGATCGAATGGCGTCGATGTCATCGTCGTGGATTCCGTCGCCGCCCTGGTGCCGCGCGCGGAACTCGACGGCGAGATGGGCGATTCGCTTCCCGGTCTACAGGCGCGCCTGATGTCCCAAGCGCTGCGCAAGCTGACCGCGATCGTCGCCCAGTCAAACACCTGCTTCATCTTTATCAACCAGATCCGTGAAAAGATTGGCGTGATGTTCGGCAGTCCCGAAACCACAACCGGCGGCCGCGCGCTGAAATTCTATTCGTCTCTGCGTCTGGATATTCGTCGCATTGGCGCCATCAAAGACGGCGACCGCGTGGTTGGCAACCGCACAAAGGTCAAAGTCGCAAAGAACAAAGTCGCGCCGCCGTTCCGCGAATGCGAATTCGACATCATGTACGGGGAAGGAATTTCTCGCGAAGGCGATTTGCTCGATCTCGCTACCGCGAATCGCGTGGTTGAAAAAAGTGGCGCATGGTTCTCTTACAAAGGCGAACGCCTGGGCCAGGGCCGCGAAAATTCGAAGCAGACTTTGAAAGATCATCCGGAACTCCTGCGCAAGATTGAAAACGATGTGAAGCGCGCGTTGGGATTTCCGGTGCGCGAGGAACCGGCCGCCGTGAACGGCGGCGAGCAAAAGAAAGCCGCGGCAGCAGGCGAGAAGAAGTAGCATCTGCAAGGGAGTCAGTACCGGGAGCGGTAGCGACCGGGTCATGGTAGGTAGGCATCTTCGGCTTGATGCAAAAGACCCGGTGATTACCGCTCTCGGTACTGACCTCACACCTTTACAGTCCTCCCATAATCTCCGCATAATCCGCGCGGCGATCTCATGAGCAACTCGATCCTCATCAGAAACGGCACGATTGTGACGATGGATTCCGAGAATTCCATTGTGCGCGGCGATCTGTTGATTCGCGATGGACGCATTGCGGCTGTCGGAGAGCAGAATACAGTCGACGCTGATGAAGTTATCGATGCCGAAGGCTGCGCAGTTTTGCCCGGATTTATTCAGACGCACATTCATCTTTGTCAGACTCTCTTTCGCGGATCGGCGGACGACTTGTCGCTCATCGATTGGCTGAAAAAGCGCATCTGGCCGATGGAAGCGGCGCACACGCGGGAATCAATTCGCGCATCGGCGCGTTTGGGAATTGCAGAGCTGATCAAAGGCGGAACAACATGCGCGCTGACGATGGAAACTGTAAGCCACACCGAAGAAGTCTTTCGCGTGGTTGAAGAAACGGGATTTAGGGCGACCGTCGGCAAGTGCATGATGGACAAGGGCGAGGACATTCCCCCCGCTCTGGCTGAAAAAGCTCAGGACTCGATCAATGAATCGATTGAGCTGATTAATCAATGGCATGGTAAGGCTGATGGTCGCATTCGGGTTTGCTTCGCACCGCGATTCGCAATCAGTTGCACGCGCGAACTGCTTGTAGAAGTGGCAAAGCTTGCGCGCGAGCGAGGCCTGATGATTCACACGCATGCATCGGAAAGCATGGCCGAGTGCGAAATGGTCGAGAACGAAACCGGGTTGCGGAATATCGTTTATCTGGATTCGTTAGGCGTTTCGGGGCGGCATGTTGTGCTTGCGCATTGCGTGCACGTCAGTGATCGTGAATTCGAAACACTGCACCGGACCGAAACGAATGTCGCGCATTGTCCGTCGTCGAACTTAAAACTTGGTTCCGGAATCGCGCCGGTCACGGCGATGGTCGAACGCGGGATCTCGGTCTCGCTCGGAGCAGACGGCGCGCCGTGCAACAACCGCCTCGACATGTTTACAGAGATGCGCACGGCGGCTTTGCTGCAAAAGGTTCTACACGGTCCCGAAGTACTGCCGGCCGGGCGCGCGCTGCGAATGGCAACGATCGACGGTGCCCGGGCGCTGGGTCTGGCGGACGAAGTCGGCAGTATCGAAGTTGGCAAACGCGCTGACGTGATTGTCGTTGATCTGAATCGACTTCATGCCGCTCCCGAAACTGACGTCGTTTCATCCGTGGTTTATTCAGCGCAGTCGAGCGACGTGCGGACTTCGATTATTGACGGCCGTATCGTCTTGCGCGACGGTAAACTGACGACTGTGAATGAAGCGGACGTGATCGCCGCGGCGAATCGCGAAGCGAAGTCGCTCTCGAAACGAGCAGCGGTCTAGCAGCGGTCAGTGTGTGTCAGTACCCGGAGCGGTAGCGACGGGATCAAGACGCAACTTGAATGGATGATCCCGTCGCAACCACCACGTGACGCGGGCTGCCCGCCCGGGGCCCCCGGTTCGCTCCGGGTCTGACACCTCGGCGGCACAAGTCCGCCGGTTAAACGATTTGTCTCAATCACCACTTACAATTCGAGCGTTCGCGAAAATCAATTGGAGCTTGCGCGTTCTCGGCAAACGCGATGACGGTTACCACGGAATCGACACGATTCTTCAGACCGTCAGCCTTCACGACACAATAACCTTCGAAGAAGTTGCCGACGATGGCATCGGGTTGTGGTGCGACGAACGTTCGGTTCCGGCTGATAAGATCAATCTCGTCTGGCGCGCGGCGGCGGCGCTGCGTGAACGCTATTCGATAAGGCGGGGAATCAAGATTCGTCTGGAAAAACGCGTTCCGGCAGAAGCTGGTCTCGGTGGTGGATCTTCTGACGCAGCCGCGACGCTGATTGCCCTGTCATTCCTGTGGAAAATCGAAGTGTCAGCGGAGGATCTCGTGCGAATCGCCGAAGGCCTCGGTTCGGACGTGCCATTCTTTTTGTACGGAGGTACCGCGCGCGCGACAGGTCGGGGAAATGTAGTAGAACCACTGGAAGATTCGCCCCCAAAACATCTTCTCGTCATCAAACCGAAAGCGAGTATTTCCACTGCAAAAGCTTACAGCACGCTGAATCGGGCAGCCTTGACATCCTCGGACTCGAAACCTATTCTACTTCGTTCGCAGGCGAGCAACTCTTCCGTTTCAATCGATCTGAACGCGCTGCACAACGATTTCGAGCCGACAGTTTTTCAGCTTGAACCGGAGATCGAACGTGCGAAAGTCGCCTTGCTGAAATCCGGAGCGCGCACGGCAATGCTCAGCGGCAGCGGCTCGGCGGTATTCGGGATTTTTGAAAATCAGGACGCTCAGGAGCGCGCCATTCAGGCGATCGAACTCGAAGCTGGTTGGCGCGCGTTTCCTTGCAAGACGGTTGGGCGCAACCGCTATCGAAGCCTGATGGGCGCGGCGGCGAAATCTCGTGATTTGGTCGTTGTGCTAGACCGATAATGTTGGGGCGTCGCCAAGTGGTAAGGCACCGGTCTTTGGATCCGGCATTCGTAGGTTCGAATCCTTCCGCCCCAGCCAAATTTTCCAGGTAGCACAGACTTCAGTCTGTGAATCACATCGTGAGGATTAGAACTCACAGACTGAAGTCTGTGCCACTCTCTTAAATGAGCACCACCGGCGGCATAAAAGTCTTTTCCGGTAATGCGAATCGCGCGCTGGCAAAAGAGATTTGCCACGAGCTGCACTGCGATTTGGGAAGTGCCCAAACGGCGCGCTTTTCGGACGGTGAGTTCAATTTTCAGATTGAAGAGAACGTGCGCGGCGGCGACGTTTTCATTGTTCAGCCGACCTGCCCGCCGACCGACTCGCACTTGATGGAGTTGCTGGTGATGCTTGATGCGTTCAGGCGTTCATCAGCTGAGCGGCTGACCGCGGTGCTGCCTTATTACGGTTACGCGCGTTCTGACAAAAAGGATCGGCCGCGCGTGCCAATCGCGGCAAAGATGGTCGCGAATTTAATTCGCACCGCCGGCGCGGATCGAATTGTAACGATGGATTTGCATGCCGCGCAGATTCAGGGGTTCTTTGATATTCCGGTGGATCACTTGTACGCAGCGCCGGTGATGATTCGGCACTACCAGGAGAATCCGATGCCGAATCTGACGGTCGTGGCGCCCGATACGGGCGGGGCCGAACGGGCCCGAGCTTACGCGAAGCGGCTGGGTGCGGAACTGGCTCTCTGCGATAAGCGCCGGGACAAGCCAAACGAGGCCGAAATCATGAACGTCGTCGGTGACGTGCAAGGCCGTAACTGCTTGATTGTCGACGACATGTGCGACACCGGCGGGTCGATTACGAAGGTCGCGAAAGCATTGAAAAAAGCGGGCGCGGAACGCGTCCACGCATGCTTCACGCATCCGGTGCTTTCAGGCCGCGCCGCCATGCACCTGGAAGCGTCGGACATCGAGCAGATTGTAGTTACGAACACAATTCCGCTAAACTCTAAGGCAGCCGAACTCAAGAACATTACGGTTCTAAGTATTGCGCCTCTTTTGGCGAAGGCAATTAAGTCGATCCACGAAGAGACTTCGGTTTCTTCGCTCTTCGTATGAAGGGCAAAAACTGAACAGCTTTTAGCCGTCAGCTCTCAGCTTTCAGTAAAACAACTTGAGATAGTAGCGAGCGGAACCGTGACTAGTTTCGTGTTTTCGCTTGCTGATAGCTGAACGCTGAAAACCGGCAGCTTATTTTTGGAGAGCAATCATGTCAGAGAAGAAAGACATTGTAATCAAAGCGCAGGCTCGTGAAGGACGCGGCAAGAATGATTCGCGCCGCGCGCGTCGTAACGGACAAGTCCCCGTGGTCATCTACGGCGGCCAGGGCGAAAGCGTAGCGGCGTTGGCTCAGCTAAGCGAGTTGGCGGCGATCCTTCGCTCGGACACCGGTCGGAACACGATCTTCACGGTGGATGTCGAGGGCGTGGGAGCGAGCGAAGTAATGTTCGCGGATCGCCAGATTGATCCTGTGCGCATGCGGCTGATTCATGCGGATTTCAAACGACTGGTCAAAGGCGAGAAGATCGAAGCGACAGTTCCGCTGCGACTGGTTGGTGAGCCGATTGGCGTGCGTGAGCAGTCAGGCATGCTCGAACAGATCGTGCGCAACATCGACATCCGTTGCGAACCGCGCGAGATTCCCGAACACATAGATATCGACGTGACGAACCTCGGCGTGCACGACGTGCTGCACGTTTCCGACATTCCGGTCGCGGCCGGCATAGAAATTCTGGAATCTCCAGACACAGTCATCGCGACTGTCGGCGTTGTGAAGGAAGAAGTCGTCGAAGTTGCGCCGGTGGAAGGCGAAGTAGCGGCCGAACCCGAAGTCATCGGCAAGGGTAAGAAGGAAGACGAGGGCGAGGGCGACGAAGCCAAGTCGTAACATTGCCGATTTGCGATTGCCGATTGCCAATAGTTTTGGTTGGCAGCAGGTGAATCGGCAATTGACAGTGGGCAATTGGCAATGCGGTTACTCGTTGGATTAGGAAACCCGGGCGAAGAGTACAAGTGGACGCGCCACAATTTGGGTTTCATGTTGATTGACAAGTTGGCTGCGGAAGCAGATGTGACCGTCAAACGGCGCGAATGTCGATCCCTGATTGGGTCGGCGGCGCTTGCGGGTGAACGTATCCGGCTCGTGAAGCCACAAACGTTCATGAACTTGAGCGGCGAAGCGGTCGCATGTTTGCTCGCGAAAGAAGATATTGACGATGCGTCGCAGAACTTAATCGTCATCAGTGACGATCTGGCTTTGCCTTTCGGCACGATTCGATTGCGGGAACGTGGCAGCGCCGGCGGGCACAACGGACTGAAGTCGATTATCAGTTCGATTGGAACAAGTGAGTTCATCCGGCTGCGGATTGGAATCCAGCCTGATCATCCGGTGAGTGACTCGAAGGCTTTCGTGCTTGAGGATTTCCGAAAGCCGCAGCGGGATGAGGTTGAAAAGACTTTGGTCAGGGCCGCCGAAGCCGTGCATTCGGTTTTGCGGGACGGCATCAGGAAAGCGATGTCGCTTTATAACTAGTGAATGGTAATCGTAAATGGTGAATAGATTGTTCATGTGTTTAGACGGCGGACTTCTCCGCCGCGGGTGAGAGCCGGACAAGTCCGGCTTCTGAACGAGATTGCGGAGGACGAAGTGGCAGAACAAAGAAGTTACGAAATAGTTTTTATCATCAACCCTGACGCGGATGATGCTGAAGTGATGCGGCTGACTGAAGCGGCGCAGAAGATCATCACCGACCAGGGCGGCAAGATCGTCAAGACCGAGATGATGGGCAAACGTCGTCTTGCTTACGAAATCAATCATAAGCGGGACGGCGTTTACGTGCTGCTTGAGGTTGAAGGTTCGGGCGGCGAAATCGCTGAGTTTGAGCGTCGCATGCGCGTCAACGATCGCGTTCTGCGCTATATGACTGTGCGCGTTGACGAATATCGACGCCGCGCGCAGAAGTTGAAAGACCGTCGTGCGCGCAAGGCCGAGCGGCGACCGACCGCCGGCAAATCTAAAGCGGCAGTACCCGCCAACGATGGCGAGGCAGAGTCGGGAGTCGAAGCTGCCGCGTAGAATTACTAATGTCAGAATCCCGACGCTCCGGATAGCGGACGTGCATTTGAAGGGAACTTAAAGGAAAGAAGTTATGTCATCAAACTTTGAAGAGCGTGACAGCCCGTTTGGCTTTGAACGGGAATACGAGCGAGCCGGCATGCCCGGCCGTGGTCCACGCCGCATGCAGCGGCGAAAAATTTGCCGGTTTTGCATCGACAAGGTCGATTATATCGATTTCAAGGATGTGAAGCTCTTGCAGTCCTACACGCCTGAACGCGGCAAGATTTTGCCCCGGCGGATTTCTGGCGTGTGCGCGACGCACCAGCGCATGCTGGCCGAAGCCATCAAACGCGCGCGTAACATCGCGCTGCTGCCGTACGCGGCTGATTAAGTTTTGTGGCACAGACTTCAGTCTGTGATCATTTCGGAATGCGATCACAGACTGAAGTCTGTGCCACTTCGATTAGGAGTTTTCATGGGAAACAAACAAGTTTTATTACGCGAAGACATCGATAATCTCGGCGCGCGCGGCGAAATCGTCCGCGTCAAAGCCGGCTATGCGCGCAACTATCTGCTGCCGCGGAATCTCGCGGTCGAAGCGACTGCCAGTAACGTTAAGCAGATTGAAGGCGAGCGCGCGGCACTCATGAAGCGCGAAGCCAAAGACCGCTCGTCGGCTGAAGGGCAGGCCGATCAGTTGCGCAATCTGGCGCTAAAGTTCGAACGCAAAGTTGGAGAGGCAGGCGTGCTGTACGGCTCAGTCACTTCGATGGACATTGCGCACTCTCTGGAAGAGCAGGGTTATAAAATCGATCGTCGCAAGATCTCTCTGCGCGAACCGCTCAAGCGGTTCGGCAACTACACGGTTCCGGTTCGCTTGCATCGCGAAGTAACGGTGGAACTGCCGGTCAGCGTAGTCGGCGAAGGCGGCGTCGAGGTTAACGTTGACGCGCTGCAGGCCGAAGCTGAGAGCGTGGTCGACGTGGCTCCGGAACCCACGAACGAAACTACGAACGAGTCTGCGAACGAAGACGCCAGCTGATCCTGGCGGTCGTGATTCGCTCACAACCGCAAGTATGGGAGCTCTGCACGAAATGTGCAGAGCTTCTTGCTTTTGAATCAGAGCTCCCACCCGCTACGCATCTTACCCAAACTCTCCCAATGGGAGAGGATCGTCAGCAGGGGGCTGAAAGGAGGCACCCGCCTTGTCTCTCGCGCCAAATCCTGTTACACAGTGAGGCCGACAGTCGATGGGGATTTACCAAATCGATTCTCAGGCTTTACGTGTTCCCAGGAAATTCCATACCGAGAGTCCTTTACACTCTGCTGGCCCTGACCTTTGCGTCTGTGCCGTCGGCGGCGCAAGAACCAGCTGCGAATGAAATACTGACTAGAGTGGCTGCCACTTACGCGTCCTGTCGCAGTTATTACGATGAAGGATCGATCAAATCGGGGTCCAGGGCATTTGGTAACAGTCACTTTCGCACGACATTTGTCAGGCCCAACCACCTCGCGTTTGAGTTGTGGTTAAGTCCTGAGGACAAGGATCGCGGACGAGGCTGGGTCGTGTGGAAGAACGGCGATTCGGTCAAGAGTTGGCTTCCCTCAAACATTCAACCCGGCTTTGGCAACCGACGCGAAGCGCCGCTGGATCTAGCGCTTGAGCGACTTGCATTTCCATCCGCGGGTGGGTCGCTGACTATTGCGCCGCTGCTGCTTGCTGACTTATTCCGTACAAGTGATCTGCTCACATCGATGTCGGATGTCCGGCTGACTGGAAACGAAACGATCGACGGCCGCCAAACCTTTCGACTCGAAGGGAAGCTGTGGCGAGCGCAACCGATCAAACTCTGGATTGATAAGACGCAGTACGTAATCGTCAAGATTTCCCGCAAGGTGCTTTTCGGAGATTCCGAGGTGGAATCGACCGTTCACTTCAAACCGAAACTCAATACTGATATTCCGCCGGAGGTTTTGCAGATCAAGATGCAGGACCAGCGGGCGGTTGCTCCGCTGCCCGGAAGTACCGCGACGTCATCGCAGTCGGTTGCTCCAACCCTGGCGCCGCCCGGCCGAAAGTTTGGGTCGAGCCTCGCTTTAAGCCCGAACGAACGCGCGCGCCGTGCCAAGAAACGGGCCGCTGACGAAGACGATGTGGTTCGGGTGGATACGGATTTGGTGGTGGCGGCGGTGCTGGTTTTGGACCGCGAGGGCAAGATTGTTACCGGCTTGAGCAAGGAAGACTTCGTCGTCAAAGAGGATGACGGTTTGCAGGAGGTTGCCAGCGTCTCTTTGGGTGATAGCAAAGATATGCCGCGCTCAATTGTCCTCATCATTGACTACAGCGGCAGCCAATTGCCCTACATCAAGACCAGTATCGAAGCCGCCCAGATGCTGGTTGAAAAGCTGAATCCGAAAGACCGTATGGCGGTGGTGACGGATGACGTGAACCTGCTGGTTGATTTCACCACAGACAAAGAGTTGCTTAAAAAGCGTTTGGAAAGTCTCAAAGAGAGTGCGCTGTCGGGCACTGTAGGGACGAGCGACCAGTACGATGCTTTATTGGCGACGATGACTGAGCTTTTCAGCCCGGAAGACGCTC
>DATEPC010000054.1:0-10365 GCA_035273405.1 Pyrinomonadaceae bacterium
TGAGCAACTACCGGGCGCGACGCGGGCGCGACCAGCAGCAGCGCGATAACGAGAAATGCTGTACGTCGAAACATCATGATCCAATTGAATCCAAAACTTCGTCCATGGTTGCCGTCGCGGTGCCAAGTTTCCCCACGACGATTCCGGCCGCATAGTTTGCCAGTAACGCAGCTTCAGTTAACGAGCCGCCGCCCGCCAGCGCCGCGGCCAACGTAGCGATAACCGTGTCCCCTGCTCCGGTAACGTCGTAAACTTCGCGCGCCGTCGTTTCCACATTCACCGGTTCGTTGTCTTTCTCGAAAAGGACCATTCCTCGATCGCCACGCGTAATCAGCACCGCATCACAAGCCAGCCGCTCACGAATTTTATGCGCGGCAGTTCGCAACCCGCCATCTGAATCTTGTTCGGTGTTTGTGAGCCGCAAAGCCTCGTGATGATTGGGCGTGACCAGCGTAGCCGGGCGGTAAAAATCAAAGTTGCGTATCTTTGGATCGACCAGCACCGGCATTTTTTCGTAAGCCGCAGGCAAGACCTCGCGAAGCACGCGTGGCGTTAGCACGCCTTTTTCGTAATCAGACACCACCAGCGCGTGCGCGTTCGCAATGGCCGCACGCGCCGCGCTAATGATTCGCTGTTCGGTATCCGGATCGACCGGGGTTCGGTTCTCTCTGTCAGCACGCACCACCATCTGATGATGCGCGATGATGCGCGTCTTGATTGTCGTCGGACGCCCATCGGCGGCAATCAGAAACTCGTCACGGTGCAGGTTGCTCTTTTCTTTCACCGATAGTCGAATGCGATCGCCTGCGTAGTCGTTGCCGATGACGCCAATTACACAGGCGTTAGCGCCGAGCGCCAGCAGATTCGCCAGCACGTTAGCCGCGCCTCCGAGATGCGTCGACTCGCGCTTTACGTCCACCACCGGTACCGGCGCCTCTGGAGAAATGCGCGAAACGTCGCCCCAGACGAACTCGTCGAGCATGACGTCGCCGAGCACGACCACGTTTCGCCCGCTCGTCTGCTGCGCGATTTCCTGCGCGCGTTGTTTAGATAATGAACTCACAGTTCCTGAAATTCAGTCTGCTTGATAACCCGATCGATCGCCGAAATTACCCGCTCAACCGGCACGCGCAGAATGCATTCGGGCTTTTCAAATTCGCCACAAAAATAGCCGGGACACGGTTGACAAGGAAGTTCTTCAAAGACAATTTCGTTCGGCTTGGTGGTCCAGGGCCGCCAGTGATTTCGGTTTGAAGAGCCGAAAATAACGACGCATGGCGCGCCCGCCGCTGTGGCGACGTGCGCGATCCCGCTGTCGTTGCCGACGAACAGTCGCGCGCGCGACGCGAGCGCCGTGACCTCTGGCAGCGAAAGATCGTGTAGCGCGATAACTGCCGAAGTTTGCGAATGAAGCGCATCCGCCACCCCTTTTTCATTCGGCGCCACCACCACAATCGGATTCAAATTACGTCTGCTCAAATCTTCCGCGACGCGCGCAAAGTTTTCCGTCGCCCATTGCTTTGTATCAAACGCCGCAGTCGGATGAATCAGGGCGAAGGGCTGTCCTCGATCAAAACCATCGAAGCCAGCCGCGCGAAGTTTTTCTGACGCGGATTGTAGGGCGGATTCTCTCACGCCCAAACGTGTGGGCGGACGATCCGTTACCGGAACGCCGGTCCAGCCGATCAACGCCAATTGTTGCTCAACCGAATGCAGTGTCGGTCTTTGCCAGATCTGCAGAGGCGATGGCGCGACATGATTGTGCAAGCGAGCGTACTGGTAGTTTTCGAAACCGACGCGATGCTTTGCGCCGGTGGCGCGTGTCAGGAAAGTCGCGGTCGTGCCGCCGTGCAGGTTGTAAACGACATCGTAACGCGCGGTGCGCAACTCGCGAGCAATTCGCGCGCGGGCAGATGTGCTCTCTTTCGGAATTACGATTACCCGATCGATGAGGTCCAGACCGTCAAAGACCGGCGCCACCCAATCTTCCAACAGCACATCGATTTGCGCATGCGGGACGAATCTTCGCAGGGCGAACAACGCAGGGGTCGTCAGCACGGTGTCGCCGATTGATCTGAGGCGAACCACGAGGACGCGTTTCACTTCCGACCAATCCCAGCGGGCGGCCGCGAGCGGCTGCGGTTCCGAGGTTTCCTGATCCACGAAAGCCAGGTGGCGAACGCTCGGTGAAGCTTCAATTATTTCCCGCAGGCTGTTCATCCTCGGCGGTACGCACGCCGCTGGCGTGCTGTTTGGTGCGCGCGCGTCTGGCGTGCTGCTTCTTTCAATTCGCGGAACAAGCACGCCGGAGGCGTGCGTACTTATTCATCCTCGATGGTCGCTTCGTCGATCAGCATCACCGGAATGTCGTCGCGAATCGGATAGACGCGCCGGCACGAGACACACTTCAATCCGCTGCCGTCGGGCCTCAACTCGACCTTTGCATGACACGCCGGGCAAACCAGAATTTCGAGCAACTGTTCACTGATTGCCATACTCAAAACCTCGGAAGTCTTGTTCGCATGAGAAGGCAGCAAGCTTAGCAGTATTGCCCGAATAGTTGTAGCGGCTGTAGTACAATGCGGCCGGACGTTCGCCATGTCGATGATTAACGAAAAATTTGGCGCGCGAGTGACCAGCGCCTGGAACGATTTGCGCCCGCAAACCCGCACCCTGCTTGAGCGTGCTTGGCAATCGCCGCCGCCCGCGCCGGCGGAACAGGCCCGCGCATACGATCCCCGCGCCGACCGCGAGCTAAGCAAACTTTTGGCGGCGCTTGATGAGCGCACTCAGCGCAAAGACGCTGGGGCCGAGGACGATTCCGCACGTCAGGCGCGGAGGCTGGCGGATACATGCGTTCAGATGCTGACGCAACAGACGCAATCCGCCGAAGTTTTCGGGCAACTGATTCAACGGGCACACGAACGCCAGCAGTTTGCGCGGCTGGATGAGCTCGCGAATGGAATGGCGATCCGGCTGGCCCCCAGCGAGTTGTGCGACATGGCGCGTTCGCAAAACGTCGTGGTGCGCGCGCTGGCTAATGAAGTCTTGACGCAGGCGCCAACGTCACTGTTGCGCGCGCTGCTTTACGATCCGATCGATGCGGATGTGGCGCGCTCAGTGATCGAACGGCAGGCCCACGAATTCGGATTGGAAGAAGCGAAACGAACCCTGCGGGAAATCGACGAGTTCGGTTAGCAGGCCGAACCCGCGATCACTTCTGTTTCATCCCTAAATAAAATGAAGTCTTATTCTGGCTGGCCTTTGCAGTTCGGCCCAAACAGAGCGGGAATTTTCTGACTAATTACCGGATACTTCGGCGCTTCGTCGATATTGATCTGCAACCACTCGCTATAATTTTCGGGAAGACTGGTGTCAGCGTAGATGGCTTCGACGGGACACTCGGGCACGCACGCGTCACAATCGATGCAGGTGTCGGCGTTGATATAAAGACGATCTGTTAATTCGTGAAAAGCTTCGACCGGACACACCGCAGCGCAATCGGTGTACTTGCAATCAACACACGGCTCAACAACAACGTACGTCATTCAGGGATGACTCCTTTCAACAAGTGCAATTGTTTATGATCTATCGCGATGAATGTCAACTGAAAATTTTAAAGTCGTTGTTCGATTGTCCGCATAGTTTCAACTTTCAGTTTCAAGTTTCGGGTTTCAAGTTTCATGTTCACCGGCCGTAACTTGAAACCTGAAACTTGGAACTTGAAACTACCGATCTGATACCTTTCACTTCGGCACGTACGTAAACCAAAAATAGATTGCCTGGGCAACACCGATCCAAAATCCGATGATGGCGCCGAACATTTCAATCGTCTTCAAATGCTGCTGGGCTACCATCAGCACTAACTCTTCCAACTTGCCGAGCGGATAGTCCGACACTTTTTTGCGCACTAAACCGCCGACGTCGAATTCTGCGATCGCCGCGGGTAAACGTTCGCGTGCGGCAGCAGTAATTCTTCCGGTGAGAGCCACACTCGCTTTTTCGATAGCCCCTTCGGGCATGTGATCGGCCAGCCGGCCAATCGGGGAAACTAAAAACCGTTCTATCTGCGAGCTTAAAATGGCGTTAATCGTCCGCGCAGTGTCATCGCGCGCGAGCACGGTCAGCAAACTGCCCGCCAGGAACTTCTTCACGCGCGGCGCCGACTCAGGATTCAGCGTCTCGAGTAGTTCACGTAATGTTTGTGGACGCAAACGCTCGACTGCATCCGTCAGGTAGGTCGAAACAGATCGCGCCAGCTCAGGACTGCGGGCCATGGCCACGAACCTGGCGCCCGCTTCGCGGCGAATCGTCTCAAATCGCTCGGAAGAAACCTGCCCGACCACTTCACTCAAAGGCCGGGTCATGAAGTTATCGACCGTCGTGTTGATGAAAACGGTGGCTTCGTTGGCGAACGCCGGCCCGCGCAGATATTCATCGACGCGTCGCGGCATAGTTGCGTGAACCAGGTCGTCCACTTCCTGATAGATGCGCTCGCGCGAGATGAAAATCTTTTTCAGGAAGGAAAGGTCGCGGTAGTAATCATCAACCTCGCGTTTAATCAGTCCGCCGATCTGATTACGGGTGGTCGGACTGGTGACAATGTCAGCTAACTGATCCGCAATCGGTCCGACCTGTTGCGTAATTCGATCTTTGATCAGCGCCACAGTTTCCGGCGTGAACATTTCGGCCAGCGACGCGTGCGTGCCGGCGAGATCGCCGAGACGTTCGCTCACGAACGAGCTGACATTTTCTTCGAACCGTTCGTCGCTGACGAGATCGGTAAATCGCCCTTCCGCAAACCCGAGGACTTGCGTGAACGTCTCTTCACTGACGGTTTCGTTCAGCCGCCGTTCCAGCAGACTATCAACCTGGCGATCGACAAAGTTTTCGATCGCTTCAGCCGTTTGCTCGCTCTTCAGCACCGATGCGATATGTTCCGCGAGGCGATACTGTAAGGCGGCAATCGTGTCGAGCACCGGCGCCCGCGCGCCCGTGGGCAGCGCTTCAATCAGCGACGGATAGGCAGTCGAAAGCAGTTCGGTCGTATACGAGTTAACAAAGCCTTCGACCCTGCTTTCAAAGAACCCTGTTTCGAAGAGGGCCTGGAAGACGGTTTCCTGCGAAACGAGTTCGTTGCCGACCGCGTTTCCGATGGATTGTGCCAGGCGTTCGCGATGCCGCGGAATCATTCCCTGCGGCCAAATCGTGATCCCTAAGAGTTTCACCGGCTTGTACGGGTGAAACAGCATCCAGATGGCGAGCCACGCCGCGCCATAACCATGCACCGTCGCGATCACGACGATAGCAATGCTGATTAGAATTTTGAAGGTGGTTGGATCGATGTGTGCCCCCTGGTGAATCCACAGATTACGCCGGTGAGAACGAGTCCAGCGTCATCCATGTTCAGATTTCACAATCACAAAGCGTTCACGGCCCGATTCGTAATCCGTGTAATCCGTGGATTGCCAGGATCGGTCATTTACGCGCGAGAAACTTCTTCGCGGCCTGGAGTTCAGTGCGGCTGCCATCGCCGCGTTCGCCCAGCTCGGTCAGTTTCGCATAAAACATCGAGGCCTTCTGTCTATCTCCCGCCAACTCGGCAGCCTTCGCCGCGCCGTAAAGGGCGTTGAATCTATTCGGCGATACAACCAGATCCGCTTCGAATTCTTTCAGCGCATCCGCCGGTCGCTTCATCTCGAGCAATAGTTCGGCCAAAAGCTCGCGCGCGGGCACGACCGGCCCGGGCGTGACCGGATGTTTGTCAGTAGTGTCCTCTAATTCGGCTGCTGTCCTCATGAGCGTTAGGGCTTCGTCATGTTTTCCCTGCGCGTAAGCAAGCCAGGCGGCCGCAGCGCCGCGCTGAATCTCAACCTGAGTCGCCCAGTAAACTTCTTTCGCTTCCGCCAGTGATTTTTGCATCGCAGTGAGGCGTTCCAGAGCCGTGCTCGCGGCCGCCGTATCGCCACTTCTCGATGCGCCCAAACTGCGTGCGAAATAGATATTTGCTTCGGCGTACGCAAACTTGTTCCAGGGGAAACCTTCTGCCGGCACTTTTAGCGCCGCCGCTTCGGACCATTTGCGTCGCTCGAGGGTGTAACGAGCAGGTATTGCTGCCAGCGCGTATGCAACCTGAAAAATCTGAGCGTCAACCTTGCTCATCGCGTAAACCGTATCGTTCAGTTCCTTCGCCTTCGCATCCTGCGCCGTCTGCAAATAGGCGTAAGCAAGGTAATCAATGGCGTGAATTTCGTCTTTCGCGGACGCATGTTTTCTGCCCGCGGCTGCCGAAGCGAGGTTCGATTCGATCGATTCCGGCCAAAGTCCGAGGCGAATGAAAATATGAGACGGCATGTGCAACGCATGCGGTGAATCGGGAGCAATCTTCGAGTAGCTTCGCGCGGCTGCCACGGCCAAATGCGCCAGTGCCGGATAATCAAAACTGTGGATTATGTAATGCGCTACCCCCGGATGATTGGGTTCGGCCGCAAGCACCTTATTGAGAATATCCGCGGCTTTCTTCTGATTCGCATAAGTCTTGTCGGTGGGCTGGGCGGTCCCCAATAGCGCAAGCGCGTAAAAGATTCGAGCTTCGCGATCCTGCGGATACCGAACGCTGAGTTGCTCCATCGCTTTCTCGTAAGCGAGGGCCCGCGTCCGATGATCGACCTTGTCGGCGTCTCGATAGAACGTCGCGATCGCGGCGAGGTAATCTCGCTCTCGCTGCGTCGGGGCGGTGGTTGCGTTTGCCTTTTCCATCGCCGCGGCGGCCCGCTGCAATTCAGCTGAAACCGGCGGCGCCCAAAGGGGATGATAAAGGCTCATCGCGACACCCCAGTGCCCCATCGTGCACTTCGGATCCGTTTGGGTTACGCCGTTAAATTCTTTTTCGGCTTCGTCGTACCAGAACGAGTGCAGCAGCGCCACGGCGCGATTGAACTTCTGCTGCGCCGGTTTCGTGCACGACGTGGCAAAGTTAACCCGTCCAAGTTTTTCGCTGAGTTCGTGCTTATGTGGATGCGTTTCCTGCGCGAAGCCCGAAACGCTACCGATCAGCACTGCGAGAGTTGCGGGAACTAATAATCTAATGAGTCTCATAAACTCCTCCCTCATTTTCCAACTAGGGGGTAGTTGGGTCTACTACAAATGAGACTTACCGGGCCTCGTAAACTATCTCACCATTAATCACGGTCATTACGCAACGCGTCTTGAGGATTTCAGCCTCAGGAATTTTCATTATGTCAGCCGAGAGAATAGTTAGATCGGCGAGCTTGCCGATTTCGATCGAACCGCGAAGTTTTTCTTCGAAAGCCGCAAACGCAGGCCAAATCGTAAACATCTTGAGAGCCTGTTCGCGCGTGACCTTTTCCTCGGGATGCCAGCCGTCGCCTGAAAAGCCGCGAATGTCTTTGCGTGCGACGGCGGCGTAGAACTCGATCATTGGCTCGCCGCGCTCAACCGGTGCGTCAGAGCCGCCAGCGATAATCGCGCCCGATTTGATTAAGGTTTGCCAGGCGTAAGCGCCCACTGTGCGCGCGATCCCGATGCGACTTGGAACAAAGTGAAGATCACCGATGGCGTGCGACGGCTGCATGGAAGGAATAATTCCGAGTTTGGCAAAGCGCGGAAGATCCGCCGGGTTAACGATCTGTGTGTGCTCGTCGCGCCAGCGCGGATCACGAAACTTTCGGTTCGGGGCGGGCACGGTTTTCAAAGCCCGTTCGTACTCGTCGAGAATGAAACGATTTGCCCAATCGCCAATCGCGTGTGTCTCAACCTGAATTCCCGCGCGCAGAGCTTCTTCCAGCATTGGCCGCAGCTCTTCCACTTTTACCCGCAGGATGCCTTTGTTACCCGGATCGTCGCTGTAAGGTTCCAGCAGCGCTGCGCCGCGCGAACCGAGCGCGCCATCTGAAACAACTTTGATTGTTCTGAAGGTGAAGCGATTGTCGAACGCGCCAATCGTTGGTCCTTCTTTCAATAGACGGTCTGCGTCGGCGCCTGGTCCGTGCACTGCCTTGTAGAGGCGAATCTTCAGTTTGCCTTCGGCGTAGAGTTTTTTAAAGAGTTCAACCTCTCGATAGCTGCCACCCGCATCGTGAATCTGCGTCCAGCCAAGTTCGATGCTGCGCTTATTCGCGAGCACCATCGCCTCTTCGGCGCTGCTCGCGCCGCGCTGCGGAATGTGTCCGGCCACCAGACCCTGCGCCGTGTCGATCAGCATCCCGCTCGGTTCGCCGGTCTGCTTATCTTTCAGGACTTGTCCGCCGAAAGGATCTTTCGTGTCTTTCGTTACGCCCGCGATTTTTATTGCGGCGCTGTTTGCGACCGACGCATGGCCGTCCGCGCGCGTGAGAAAGACCGGATTGTTGGGCGCGACCTTGTCGAGATCGGCGCGCGCCGGAAACACCGGCGGGTTCCAGAACGTTTCGATCCAGCCGCGTCCCGTGACCCAATCGCCCGGCTTCGCTTGATCCACGCGCTCTTTAACTTTGGCAAGAAATTCTTCCAGCGTCGTGATGCCTTCGAGGTTCAAAGTCATCTCGCGCTGGCCGACACCGGTGAAGTGCGCATGCGCGTCAGCAAGTCCGGGGACCACGGTGGCGCCGCGCAGATCGACGACGCGCGTCTTCTTTCCCTGAAATCGCTTCGCCGCCGCATCCGTGCCGACGAACACAATTCGATCGCCCTTCACGGCAATCGCTTGAGCGTGCGGCCGTTTTTCAGCAACGGTATAAACGTTTCCGTTTGTGAAAATCAGGTCCGCTGTTTGCGAAGGCTGAATACTCGCCGGCGCCGAAGCGAAAAGGAATACAGCAAGAACTGATAATAGGGTCTTCATGTTGCCTCTCACAGGTCCGTGAATCGCGCGAGCGCCGATTTTTATATCACAGGGTTACTTTGCAGTCACAAAACTAATCCGCTGCGCGCTGCACAGGCCGCAAAACTCGGCTGTAATTGACTAGTCGAGAGGCGAAACAGAATGGCGTTTAGCTATTTTCTACTGATCACCGGTAACTCAATCCATGATGCATGGTGCTGGTTCCGTGCGACCTTGATAGTCGGTGTGTCGTTGACTGGAACGCGGGCGAAAGTGTCTTTGTCCGCGCCGGCAATCGCGATTCGTAACCGGTGCCCCTTCCGGATCAGGACCGAAGTCGGCTGCAAACCGAAAGTAAGTTCCGCGATTTGGCCCGGCACCAAAGGCAGTGCGTCCTTTTTCTTGAACGAGTGATAGGGAACGAGCAGTTTGTACGGCGGTGATTCAGGGGAGATCTTTCGATGAAGCGCCCTTAACGCGCCTTCCGTCACATATGTAACTACGCCCTTTTCGTCGATAACTTCCAGGTAAACAAAAAAGGCGCCGTCGGTCGCCGTCGAGGTGACGTTGAGATTCACCACCGGATAACCGGTGATTTCGCTGTCCGCCGCAAACGGTTCGGAGGTGTAGGTCAAAAGCTTCTTGTCTTCCTCCGCGCGATCAGGATAGACGACCTGACCACCGACTTGCGTATGCCAGCGATTCTTTGCGCCGGTGGTTGCGTCAAAATTAATGGTGTACGAATCTTCGCCGGAAGCGGAGTTCGGCTTCGAAGTCGTGAGCATCTGACGCTCGCTCAGATACCAGCGGATGGTTTTGGTTCCGGCTATCGGCCAAGTGGTTGTGACCTTCCATTTCTCTTCCCCGATCGTGAAGTAGTAGAACCGCTTCTCGACTTCCAATCCCGTATCCAACCCCTTGAGGTGTTGATCGAAGAAGCGCAACCATTCATAGGACTGCATCGCCCGTGGCGACGCCGGAGTCTGGAAGGGACTGGCATTTTGCGTTGCGCCGTGATTCCAGGGCCCTACGATTGCGCGATGACTGTTTGCAAGTGACATGAAGCTCCTGATTTGAGCATCTGCCGTACTGGCATCGAACCAGCCTCCCCAACTGTTTATCGCCACACGGGATTTCTCGATCTGTGCGCGATATGAGTGCAGGCTGATTTCGTCCATTGACACTCCAAGAGGGTTATCGTCACGGAAAGTAGTTTTTAGTGCCGCGGCGTAAACATCGATGTTTTGAGATCTTTGTTTTATTGCCTCACGATACAACTGCTGATCTTTGTCGACATCGACGAGCCTCACCCCTGGGTTATTGTCGAGTTGTTGATTACCCTGATTCCAGGCGTTGATCATCCAGTCGGTCATGATTCCGCCCGGATAAGGCGTTTCCGAAAAGGCATCGAACTCAAAGTGGCGCGGAATCACCGCCTTGACCGCGGGATGCATGTTCGTCGCGAGCCACAGAGCGGTATTGCCTCCATACGAGTTGCCAAACGCGCCGATCTTTCCGTTTGACCAGGGCTGCTTCACAATCCA
>DATEPC010000055.1:0-126404 GCA_035273405.1 Pyrinomonadaceae bacterium
TTTTCCAGTAGAGTTTATAAAGCTTGGTTCGCATTGTGATTTTTAGAGAGACTCCTGAACTTTCGGATGCAGCCGAAGATTTGGGTGAGCAGTTGGATTCAATAATTCGTCGTACAATTCGAGCGTGTTGCGCAGGTGAAATTCAGAGCTGAATTTTTGCGCGATGGTCCGGGCGCGCTCGCCAATCACGGCTGCTCGATCCGGATCTTGCAGAATTTGGGTGACCCGATCCGCCATTGTTTCGTGATCGCCCGATTCCACCAGGTAGCCGTTTTCGCCGTCCTCGATTGCTTCTCGGGCGCCGCCGACATCAGTCGCCACAACGGGAAGACCGGCGGCCATGTATTCAAGAATCGCATTCGAAAAGCCTTCGGCTTTTGAAGTCAGCACACCCACATCCGAACCGAACAGCAGCTCGGCAACGTTCTCGCATCGTCCGATAAAGAAAACTTCTCGCTCGATTCCGAGTTGACGCGACAATTCGCGGAAGCTTTCCATCAACCCGCCTTCGCCGGCGATGACAAACGCTGCATCATCAACTTCGCTGCGCACGCGCGCGGCCGCGCGTAAAAACATTTCATGGTTCTTTACCGGGTTATGCAGATTGGCGACGATGGTAATCAGCCTGCGTGCACCGACTTTCGGCAAACCGAACCGCTCGCGCGCTTCGTCACGAGTAACTCCCGGGCTCACTTTCATTCTCTCCAGATCGAGGCCGTTGTAGTGCTGCACGATCCGTTTCGGACTGACGCCTTCCTTGATCAACTGATTTTCCACTACTTTGCAGTTGGCAACGACGCGATGGGCCAAACGAAAGGCGCCTCGCTCAGCGCGCTTTTGCATCGGCGTTCGGAAACCTTCCGTTTCGCCTTTTGAAGTGATCCGCGCGCGCACTCGAGCGAGCGCGGCGCCAGTCATGCCAAAGATGCTTGTGTAGAAGCAATGCGTGTGAACGACGTCGATTTGATTTTCGCGGATGAACCGGCCGAGACGCCGGAGTTGTGTAACGAAGTTGCGATCGTAAAAGCTGGTGAGCGCGTACTCGCGGATTTCGCCCAAGCCGATGGCGTCTGCTTCGGCCCGCAACGAACCGCGATCCTGAAGCGTCGCCAAATGCACCCGGCACTCGCCGCTCTCGTGCAGCTGGCGCAAGAGCTGCAAGCCCTGACGCTCGCTCCCGCCCTGCTCAAAGCTATCGAGGATGAATAGTACGTTCGGCTTCATATGAATTTTGAGTGGGACAATGTTCTCAGAGCTCAACCGGCCGTTTCTCGCGAATTGGTTCCCATCGCGCATATCGTTCGCCGCGCAGGAATTTGTAAAGGGCGATTACTGAGGCCACATTGGCAAGGACAAAGTATTGCGGCAGCGCCAGAACGCGTTGATGGACGCCCACACTCTCGAGCAGCCAAGCCACCAAAGCCGCGAGATAACCAAGAATTTGGGCTGCAAAGATCCAACGAAACGCTGGAGATCCTACAGCCAATGCCCCGGAAGCCGTCAGTATTCCAAGCAGAAAGAACGGCACGAAGTACCGCATCACTTTGTGAGAGATCAATTGCACAGCATAGAAGCCGTGTCGTATCGGATTCAGCATCGCCCGGTGACGCCAGAGATCGGTGAACGTTTGAGCGATTACACGAACGCGCATCTTCATCTCCTTGTCGGTTTGCCGGTTTGTTTCTTCCTGGCAAATCGCGTCCGGTTCATAGACTGCACGCAAACCCTGCTCGACCATCTTGGTCGCGATGATGAAATCGCTGCACGCTTCATGGTAAAGAGGCACGTACGCCGATTTGCGCACGGCATAGAGACAACCTGACGCGCCGATCAAAGAACACGCACGGCTCTCATGTGATTTCAGAAACGTTTCGTAATTCCAGTACGAACGCGCTCCCCGACCGATTTGCGAGCCTGACTTGTCTACATAAGCAAGTTTTCCGGCCACACAACCGACGGTCTGATCCGCAAAGTTAGGCATTAAGGCGCGGACCACGTTGCGGTCGTAATGGCTGGTAGCGTCTGAGAAGATCAGAATCTCGCCGTTGGCGAGCTCGACCGCGGCGTTCTGCGCAGCAGTCTTGCCGAGCCTCTCCGCCTGTCGATGAAGACGCACGCCACGGCCAGCAAAGCTCTTCGCGATTTCGTCGGTGCGGTCGCTGGAACAATCCGACGCCACGATGATTTCGAAAAGTTCGCGTGGGTAATCCAGCGCCACGGTATTTTCCAGTTTCGCTTCAAGGGCGCGCTCTTCGTTATAAGCCGTGATGATTACCGTGATTCCCGTTTGATATTCGCCTCGCCTGACTTTTCGCGGACGCAGTGTGCTGACCAAAGCCACCAGCAGTGGATAGCCCGCATAGGTGTACAAGAGCGCCGCGGCACTCAACCAGAAAATAGTTTGAGCGGCGAACTTCATCTGGTTACTGCACCGGCGTTCGTTATCGACGGCGCGGCGGGGATCGCCTTTAGTTTTCGGTCTCTTCGCCTGTCGATTACGACATCCTTTCCAGTCTCTGCCTCGTACAGGCGGCGCAGACAGACGGCGTAACCAACCAAATAGTAGGGGTACCAGAAATACGCGACCGAGAGGAAAAAGCTCGAGACCATAAAGCCGAGGAGCGAAGCCTGTAAGCCCACGGAAAGGTAGTAGTAACGAGAGTTGCCGCGCGTTTCGAAAGTTTCGCGCGCGATTTGTCCCAGCTTTCTTAGTGGCGTGACAATGAAGAGTGTGTAGCAGACAAGTGCCGTCATTCCCATTTCGACGGCGACCTGCGTGTAGGCATTATGCGTAACCTGACCACGGTTGGACATGAAAGGTTGGTAGTTTCCCATTCCGACGCCCAGCAGCGGGTGGCGGATGGCGAGGTAGAGAGACCGGAAAAGCTCGCCCCGCCGTGCATCTGCTGAGCCTCCCGGATCCAGGCTGGGGATAAATATGGAAAGCAGGCGGCCTCCATAATTGTCAGGCGCCAGTAGAACAGTTGCGGCCCCCAAACCCACGACTGCCAGGGCTATAGCGACTCGGTGCTGTCGCGCGAGCTTCAGCGCCATGAAAATCAGAAGAACGATCATGCCCACGAATGCACCGCGGGAATACGAGAGCACGATGGCTGCGACCATGGTCGCCGCGAATGTTCCGAACAGGATCTTACGAATAACGCCGCGAGAGCCGAACAAAAAACTGATGGCAATCGGAAGGATGGTTACCATGTGTAAAGCCATGTCGTTCGTGTTGCCGAACATCCCGTTCCCCCGGCCGCCGGCGCGATAACTCTCAACCGTCGTCAAACCTAAACGATAGTCGTTCATCACCTGACCGCTCAGCCAAACTCCTGAGGCAATTGCGAGAAACAGCAGGGCTTTTAGTCGATTCTCAGTGCGCACGGCATTAACCATCACAGTAAAGATAACGATGCCGCGAATGAAAGCATCGGTGAACTCATTCCAGGCGATGAGCGGACTCAATGCGAGCGGAATAGAAAACAACCCGGTCAACCCGAAGAGCAAAACCAAATTTACTTCGCGCGGCCGAGCCGTGAGCGTGCCTTCCAACAAAAGTTGCGTCGGAACATAGAGGCCTATCATCACGAGCGCGACAACCAGCGCGATTGAGTTGGCTAACGGCGAGGGCCAAAGGTCGCTCGGCCGAACGTACAAAATGAGCGTGAAGAGAAATAGAGCTACGAATGAAAGTTTATGTGCCGATCCCAGCGAGGGATTACTCACTTGGGAATTCGAAACGAGGGCCGGGACGAAACCGTTGTCCGGTTTCTGCTCAACCGGCGACTTCGGCGGGACAGTGACCAACACGCTGGCCGCGCGTTTGGCGCGGCTGCGAGTGACGGGCTGATAACTTTTCTGTAGACGACCTGTCATTTTTGGCACTAGCCGCTTATCGCCTAAAAACAAAGAAGCGCAGTCGGCCTGCGCTTCTAAGTTATGTTCATAACTCTCAACTTGAGCGACAAATTTCAGCGCGGCTAAACCACGACACCTTCTTCGTCACCCATCGCAACCATCACGCGCACTCGCTCACGCAGGGCCAATTCAAACATGCGCGCTTCTTCAACCTCCGAAAATGAGAGCGCTCGCAGCTCCTGCTCGATGCGCCTCCGATAATCGGAGACCAGAGAATCAGAAACGCCTAATGTGGCGGCAACTTCCAATTGCGTCGCGTGATCGGCACTCAAGTAACAATGCCAGAGCACGCCAACCATGCGGTTGTACTGCTTCATCTTGCCGCGAACGTTTGAGCGGAGCGCCGTGAGAAATTTGTCCACACAGCCGGCCGCCTCGCGTTGTGACTCGTGTCGTAAAAGGCTTTCTTCCGGGTTCTCGCGCATGTCGGCGGGATCATAATGCGGGCCGTCGTCACCGTCGTCGCCGCCCAATGGAACCAGATAAATGTCCATCACCGGCAGCCGGGACATCACCATGCTGCGCAAACTTCTGACGTCAGCCGGCGAGTCGATCGCTTCCAGCACGGAAATGATCAGGTCTTCGAGATCAGAGTTGCTAATGACGATTTGCGCGTCGCCCGTGCAGCCCACCATGCGCGTATCGCGCTGTCGGACCGGAATCATGTGGACGCGCTGTTCCATCTCGTGCGTGTTGCGGCCACCTTTGCCGTTGGGCCACTCGCTCAACCCGTAAACGCGATCCGCGAGCCGGCGATGCGCTTCTTCTCCCGTTCCACTGCTGTCAAAGCGGCGGAAGTTCGCACTCGACTGAATCAAAGTCGAAATACGTCGGGCCAATCGGTAACTCTCGGGATGTCGTTTGCGCAGTTCAGCCGTCAATAAATTCGTTAGTTCTATCTGGCCGATCTCGCATTCGATCTCGGCGTCCGTCATGCTGGTGTCCAGATAGTGTTGGAAGCGGGCCTTGGTCAGCAGTTGAACAAACAACTCCTGAGTCAGGTCGGTGTGCGCGCTGGATGCACCTTCTTCGATCAGCAAGCCGGCGCTGCGGGATGCGCGCACCAGCGGATGGTTGCTGACGATGCGATGCAGTTCAGCCCACAGGCGGTTTACATCCGAACTGCGGAGGCTTTCAACCCAATGGCCGGCTCTGGCGCTGCGTTCTGCTGCGCGGCGGGCGCGGGCAGAGTCAGGCGCAACATTAACGGCCGTTTCTGGCGTGGTCTTTTGACTTATTGATTTCACGGTGCTGGTTGGTATCCCGGCGGATACGGTGGGTGGCAAGACGATTGAACTCTCGTCGGTTTTGGCTGGAGCCTTCTGCTGTAGCAGGTGAGAAGGTACGGGGACACGCTTCGGACAGACAGCGGCAAGGCTCAAGCGTGATTAAGTTTTTGTGTTCAGTCCCGGAAAGAAGGTGCTTGTCCGACTTCTCTGTTGTCGGTCAGCGCGGGAAGCTGGTCGATCGGCACTTCCGAAGCAGATGTGACGATCAGGAAACCGGCAGCCAAATCGCTGCGCGGTATGGCCAAAAGCATCCTAACAAATCAGCTGATGGTGAGCAACAAGTTTTTACACGAGGGTTAAATCGCGTGTTTCCTGAGGAAATTGGCTTGAAATGACCGAGAGAGCCCCGATGATCGGCCTCGGTTGGATTAATTTTTTGGAAAAGACAGCCCTTTAGATCTCGCCTAAGCAGATTCGGCCCGCTGATTTTGGGCCAGGCAAACATTTGGAGTTAACTGTTAACGGCGCCTTGGTCGGACGCGTCTTTCGGTTAGGCAATGGGTGAATTCGATAAATAATGAAACACCGAGCGGGCTGCCGTCGTGATACCCATTAACCGTCAGTTCAAATCCAAGGGGTCAGTTATGTTGAAAGTTTATTCAAGAAATTTGGGCGATGTAGCGGTCTTGTCGTTAAAGGGCCGCCTTATAAGTGGAGAAACCGGAAGCCTGCGCGACGCCGTGCGCTCTCAATCAAAAGTAAGTGCAATCGTCCTGGACCTGTCGCGCGTCACGGCAATTGATGCGCGCGGTCTTGGCGTCATGCTCGATCTGCAACGGCAGACTACTTTGGAGGGCATCCGCTTCAAGTTAATGAACGTCAACCGATTCACGAGCCGCGTCCTTGAAGTCACGCGACTGGACTCCGTCTTCGAAATTATTGCTAAAGCCGAAGCCGCAATTTCACCACGAATCGCCCCTGCGCAAACGCGAATCGCCGCCTGTGCTTAATAGCTGAAGTGCCCAGGCGGCGCGTTGCGTCGTCTCAATTACCTGAACAACTGAATCGGTTAGGGCTTGCCCTTACCTTTTCCGCCGCCGCCACCTTTCGGTTGGCCGGGCGCTTTGTTCTGCTGCTTCGCCTCGCCGCGGCCCGGTTGGTTCTGTTTGACCTGCGGTCGGGGCGCTTCGCTTTGAACCTGCGGTCGTGGAGCTTCTCTACCCTTCACCGGATTTCCGATGCGTGCTCCCTCGGCTCGCGGCGCGCCTGGTTGCTCAATCTTCGGTTGTGCGCGTTGCTGCTGCTGGACATGGCGAACTGGCTGATCGTTTCGCTGCTGCCGTTCCAACTGACGAACTTCCCGGCGAGCTTCTTTGTTACCACGCGCTGCTTCGCGCGCAAGCGCATCTACTTGTTGCTTACGGCCCGGATCCACCTGCGGGACTCCGGCGTTCCGCTCATCCCGGACCTTGAGCTTCTGGTCCCTGGCCTTCTCAGTAACGGGCTCGACACGCAGAGATTTGTCCAGATCCTTCTTGACACGAGGTCTGGCCGTATCATGTGCGACCACGACAGTCGTGTCGTTGAGTTTCTTCGCGATGCCTGGCGGCAGATCAATCTTGCCGCGACCCCACGCCGAATGGATTACCGCGTTGCGGAGCGGCGTCAAGAGAAGCGGCTCGAGCGTCGGCTGCACGTTCGCCAGGTTCGCCGCATTGACGTGCTTCACGTTACGCGGATTGATCTGCCGTCCAAAATAATCGATGGGCACTACAGTGATTGCATTCGGCGCCGCCAGGTTTATCAGGTTAGAGGCGATGACGTCGCCGCGCGAAAGGTAATGCGGCTGCCAATTCTCATCGTAGTACCGCGGCACATAAGCATCGCCGGGACCCAAAGGAATCCAGCCAATCTCGTTATTGCTGACCGGGACAAATGCAACCAGCGCCGGCGAGTATACCGGCGTCGCGCTCGCTGCTTCAGGAATCCAATACCAGCGATCGCCTGAGTAAGCCCAGCGTCCGTAATGGTAAGGCGTATAACCCCACGGCTCACTCGAGACCCAAGTCAGTCCGTGCGGATAGTCCCTGACCCAGTAACCCTCCTGATAAGGACTCCAACCCGCGTCGACACGCGGAGTCCAGGCGTAACCGTAGCCGTCCACATCGCGCCAGTCGCCGTAATAACTCAGATCGTTGATGCCCGGCGCGTCATACGTCACGTAGCGATAGCTGACATCGTTACGATAAGGATCGTAGTAGAAGGGATCTTCGAGATACGCGTCATAGTTAGCGTAACGTCCGTCATAAGCATTTGGGTACTGATAGCCGTAATAGTCGTCAACCAAATAACCAGCGTCGTCCCGGTTCAGTCGCGATAGTGCGATTTCGGCTGCAGCGGTGCCGAGTAGCGTTAGCATCTCGCCTTTGCTGACCTGGCCGCTCCCGGCCAGCCCGACGACCTGGGCCAAGCCGCTCAGAACAGAAACCATCGTGTTCCCGTCGTTGACATCAACGTAGTAGAGACCCGGCTCGTTGAAATCAACTGCGCCATACGGCGTCCCTACTTCGAACAACTCTCCCGACGGCAGGTAAGCAACATCAAAAATCGCCCCGCCATCCCGCAGCGCTAACTGCGTGCGATCGTCGCTCAGCGCCACCACGTCAAGCGATGTGTTCGGATCCAACCGAGCATAATTTCGTCCGTCAAATGCCACGCTGGCCCACGCGTTATCGCGCGTGTAAAGACGATCACCGACTGAGAAGGACTGGTTCGGCCCGGCCTCTCTCCATTCCGTCTCATTCGCATCGGCCAGCGCTACTTGCCCCTCAACGCGCTGAAGCCGCGCCGCATTCGGTAACATCGCCGCCTCTGCATTGCTCGTATTTCTTTGATAGAGCCAGACGCCGGCGCCCGTTGCTACGGCGACCGCGAGGCCAATCAGCGCCGCGTGCGGCCAAAGTTTGATCGTTCTCATGAAAGCTTTACCTCCTTGGTGATGTGGCACGCGCATCTTGCGTGTGATTTCAAGCGCGGGACGCCTGTGCCACCTCCCGTCAAGTCCTCTAGATGTTTGTGCGACGGAGAGAGTCTTGTTAACAGGAGAATCGTCGCAATCACCGTTCCTGAATAGGCGACAAATCTTCTAGGCGAGAGCGCGATTTTAGCTTTTGAATTATCCGATGCCGCGCCGCGTTGGTATTTAGCACGAGAGAGCGACGCTTACGTTTTGTTGAAGGTAAACGAGTATCGATTAGTTACAGGATTGCAAGGATGCGAGATTGGGCCAAATCACTTGTGTCATACAGAAATCGATTCAATCCTGACCATATCGTGAACTGGATGTTTGGCAGCGGCACAACGAGAGTTCAGTTATTTTTGCCGCAAGTGCCCTACTTTGCGAGACTTTGCGCTTTAGCACCTTTGCCTGAACCGGCCCGTGCAAAGGATTAGTTCACGGAGAGTCGCAAAAGATCGCAAAGGCAGATTCCTCAGGGTCGACCACTCATTCTGCTCGACGCTCGTGGACGTCATTGCCTCACCATCCAATCCACCATCTCTTCGAACAGCCCAGGGACAAAACGCTTGCTCCGAATCCATGAACTCTTCTCGGGCTCGGGCGCTTCCATCAGATTGTGCACGCCGCGCGGATAAACTTTCACGACGAACCCATCTTTACCCGGATTGCCGGTGATGCTCGTCTCACGCTTGCCGGCGGCTGTCATGCTCGACTTGATGGCTTCGACACTCGCCGCCACACCTTTGGGTGTGTCGAGCTCACCATGGATCACGAGCAGAGGGCCGCGCAGGGACTTCAATGCCGGCGCAGGATCGTAGAAATAAGAACGTCGCATATGAGCCCATTGTGGGTGGTCCTGTTTGTCCGGGCCACGTATGTCAATACCTTGAACGCGATACCAGGGCGTGTCTTTGACGGTGTTGCGCATGCTCAGGTACTGCTCCCACTTTTCGAACGAACGAATGATCTCGTTCTTCAAACTTTGAAACGCTAAAGCCTTCTGCACATCTTCAGCGTTGAATCCGGCCTTCTGTAATTCATATTCGGTGTCGAACAATTCCGTGACTGCCGGCGTCAGTGCGCCACCCGACACGGCTACCGCAAAGGCCGCCTCAGGAAATCGCGAAGCCGCTAAAGGCGCGATCCAACCGCCCTGGCTCAGGCCCCAGAAACCGATTCGTTTAGGATCAATTGCAGAGTTGGACTGCAGGAACTTTGCCCCGGCCACCGCGTCATCGGCGAGATCCTCAAAGCTCGCTTCCCCCCAGTTGCCTTTCGATTCACCGACGCCGCGCTTGTCGTAAATGAGCACCGCCATGCCGCGCGCCGCCAACTGATATCCCAGGCCCCAGACAAATTCGCGCTTCGCAGCTCCGCCACCGTGTGTGAAAACCACGCCCGCATGCTTTGAACGGTTGGATTCAGGCAAGAGCAAAGTACCGGCCAGCGTTACGTCGCCGTTTTGAAAGCGAACCGGCTGCTGACTGTGAGGAATTCGTTTTGCACGACGCGCGCGTGTGCCACTTCGAAAGCTCAGTCCAACAACACGGTCGCCCTTCTTTTCGAAGGTCAGGGTCGTCGTTACCGGTGACGTAATAAACAACGCTGGACCGGAAAAGAATTGCCGATCGGTGCGCGGAAAAATTGCTCGCACATCTCCGGTTGCTGAGTCGGTCATGGTCAGTATGCCTGGCACGCCATACATCACGTCGATTAAGACAAACTTTCCGTCAGGAAAACGATAAGCGCCCTGGAAAGCCGCCAGCGCGTCGGGCGCGAGTTTCTGCGCCCGGATCAGATGAAAAGTGCCGGAGGGGCCCGGACCCGTTGCTTTGCCTGCAAACTCGTCGCCGGAGATCTTTCCCTTCAGTGCTGATTTGATCTGCTCGAACTCGCAAACCACTTGAATCCCTTCGACCCTGATCGAAGTCAGCTTGGTGCTGAAGTTAGCGAGCGGCATCGCCAACGTTCCGGTGTCGCCGCTAACGCTCAACGTTGCGAACTGTGATGTTCCCTGGACCTCAATATTACCGACCCACTCGCCGGAAACAGTGGGTTGAGTTTGGGCGCAGGCGTGCGACCCGCCTGCCAGAAAGCCGAAAACCATCAGCGCCCAAATTGATTTCATCATTTGCTTTTCCCTTGCGACTTGGCAGCTTTGGATTCTTCTCCGCCTTCCTGTGGGAGAGGTTGGAGTGAGGATTAACGGCGCGATCACCCAACCTCGTTTTGGAGCCGCGTACTGCTGTCTGCGGTCTGCCTCCTGCCATCGGCCTTCTGCCCTCTGCCCTCTGTTTACGGCGGGTCACCAGTCGTATTGCCGTATAAATAAACCGGGCCCAACTGCTTCGCAGTGCCTGCTATTCCAACGCCATTAAAAACCAGAGCGACGTTAGCCAGTGCTGCTTTGGTTCCCGACTTCACGGTGATGCCGGCGGTGACGTTATTTCTAATCGTCGTGTTACTGACAAACACCGTGCCCATGCCAACATAAATGCCGCTCGATTTAAATCCGTCGATCACGCAGTCTTCTATCGAAACTTTACCGGACTCGATGATGTTGATTCCATTGATGCCCGTACCCAGTCCGTTTATGGTCAGACCTCGCAATCGCACCGACGCATTTGCTATGTCTTTAACCTGCGTCATGTTGATGATGATGCCGTTGGCGTTGGCTGCATGCACGCTCCCGAGCGTTCCCGTCGCATCGATGGTGAGCGACTTGCTGATTGTCACCGCACCGTAGCCGCTGGCATCCAGCGCATTGATTTCACCTCCGGCTTTTGTCTTGCTGATGGCGCCGGCAAAGGTTCGGCACGGCTGTGTGCGACTGCACGAATTGATATCGTCGCCCGTGCCCGAGACATACGTTCGATCCGCCTGAGCGTAAACCGTCAGCGAAGTGAGCGCCATTAAGAGTGATGCATAGAACCCCCTGGTGATTTTGTTCATGGTCTGCCTCCGATTGGGAATGAGTTCTGCGCGCCTTTTATCATGATTGCCTCGATTGGTCGAGAGTGACACCCGCCTGCTTCGGCCTTCCGCTTTCTGCCTTCGCCCTTCTATATTTTGCTCATGCCAGAGTTCCCCGACTGGATCCAGCCGATGGCGGCGACTCTCACACAAGAGCGCTTTACCGGACCGGAATGGATCTTTGAACGGAAGTTCGATGGCATCCGCCTGCTCGCTTACAAGCGTGGCGCGAAGGTCGAATTGTTCTCGCGCAATCGCTTGCCGCAAAACATTCCCGCACTGGCGCGCGCAATCGCCCAACTTCCGCATCGCGAGTTAATCCTCGACGGCGAGACCGATTGGCACGGTCCGACTGCTTATCACGTGTTCGACATCCTCTGGATCGACGGCCGCGACGTGACGAACTTGCCGCTCGAAGAACGACAGGCTGTCTTGAAGAAACTGCCGTTGAAACCGCCACTCCATCGAGTCACTGCATTGAAGGATTCGCCTGTTATTGGTGAAAGCCCCTGGGAACGTGCGCAACGTGAAGGTTGGGAAGGCGTGATCGCAAAACGCCGCGGATCAATTTACGAGCCGCGGCGCTCACCAAACTGGTTGAAGATGAAGGTCGAGCTATCCCAGGAATTTGTCGTCGGCGGCTTCACCGATCCCCAAGGCAAGCGCGTCGGCCTGGGCGCCTTGCTCGTTGGTTATTACGAGAGGGTTTTACTGAGTGCGCGCGAGCACCGGGGCAGTAGCCCAACCGTGAGGGAGGGCGTGGACGCACAACCGGATTTCGTCTATGCCGGCAAGATTGGCACCGGATTCAATACGGAGATGCTGCTCGATCTGCGCGCCCAACTCGACAGAATCGTAATCGACAAGACTCCCTTTACGAAAGCTATCGGACTACCGCGTCTGCGAGCCCACTGGGTCCGTCCAAAAGTTGTCGTACAGGTGGGATTCATTCAGTGGACGAAGTATGGAAAGCTCCGCCACCCAAGGCTCTTAGGCGTACGAATGGATAAGGATCCGCGTGAAGTAGTTCGGGAATAAGGAACAGCGCGTAGATTCCGGAGACGAAAACGTATTTACTCCTGCCGTCTGCCTCCTGCTTCCAGGCTCAACTCATTTCGATTACGGCGCTGTCGAGCAGTTTCTTGATCATGCGCAGCGTGTCCGCTTCGCGAAATGGACACACTGAAACGACCGAGGCCACATCCAGCTCGCCGTTGATGCGGGAAAGCACAAACCCCTCTTGAGGATCTAATCTCTGTTGCTCGAGTTGCTCAAATGAAATCAGCAGGCGGGGGACGGCCTTTGGCGACACGCCGTTTTTGTAGATTTGGGCGATCAGTTTCTGCTCGGCTTCTTCGCGCAGCTGGTGCGCCGCTAAATTATTGGGTTCCTGATTAAGGGCGTTATGAATGGCGGCCAGTGCGTTCTCCGGGCCCTCAGCCAACTCGGCGCGCGCCCGACTCAGCAACTCGGGCACGGTCTGCGGCAAGCTCTCCGCTGGATGATCGGCCGGTTCTTCAGCAGGAGGCGGAGCTTCACCGGCAACCCTGATTACCCCTTTATTAACCAGATCGAAGAGCAGCGCGGACCCGTGAAACAGAGAGGTGTGCAGGTTGTAGCAAATCTCGGCCGCCGTCATCCCCTTCTCAACGTGCAGCAAAACATTGCGGGTTTCGTTGTCATCATTGGCCGATTGGATCCATGCCGGATTGAGTTCAAAGAAGGTCCGGTCTGACTTAATTACACTTCGATAACGCGCCCATTCGTCGATGCGATAAAACCCGTCCATGGTGACTGACGTCGCATTAACCTGGATTCGAATCAGGTCATCCGGCAACGGTTCGTTATCAAGAAATTCAAAATCGGCTTCTTCCCAGATGAACAGGTCATAGATGATTTCCAACGTGCGGGTCCGCAAGACCTCCATGATGTCGTCCTGAGTGACCAATCCACGCGACGCGAGAATTGTCCCCAGCCTACGGCCCGACCGTCGCTGGATCTCTAACCCAACCTGTAGATCCGATTCGCCGATCTTGCCGTAATGGAGCAACACTTGACCCATAAGTTCTTTGGGATCGTTGGAGCTCGATCCGACAATCAAACCGTCCTCGAGAAAGATTTGCTTGACGATGGTGCCGCGGCCGATCTTGAGGGTGCCGGTCTTTCGCCCTGCCGCCAGAAACTGGAGCAAGTCGGCGACACTCATGGATTTGAGGGTTCCGCGAATACTCATCGAGTAGCTCGATTAAGCCGTTGGGATAAGAGGGAATGCACGCGGGCCCGGCGACGACTTCGACAGAGATCAGATGACTAAGCTGAAAACAGCTTACATTTTCGCAGACAAAAGATTCAAGCGGAAGTTGTTTGGGGCAGCGTCGCGATAACATAGTAATCGGACTCAGCCACTGCTCCCGCCGTCTGCCTCCTGCCGCCTGCTGCTTTACGCCACCCGACTCCTCGCGAATCCGCCACGCAAGTTACCTCGCGAAGCGGTGCGAGAGTAGGCATCTACGACTAGTGGAAATCAGAATTGGCATTAATCTCTGAGCCGATAGTGCGGCCATCTGAATTCACTGGCCCCGACGACAACTCAGTACCATCGCTCGTAGACTTCAGAAGGAGCTGCGAGTCTATGAGCCTTCTTAGCGTTGCAGGAATCGCAAAGTAGTTGAATATTGCTTACATCATTGAGCCCGCTCTCTGTCAAAGGAACGATGTGATCAAAGTTATTCGTATTGCCGATGTTCAATTGGCCTGAGACGTCGCTGTGACAAAAGTTACACAATCCGCGATCTCTAAGCGCTACAGCCTTCTTAACCCAGACAGGAAGATTTACCCTTTTTAATACCCCACCTTTCTCAAAGAGTCCGCGGGATTCTGCAGATGTTTCCTCGATTGTGCGCTCCGAAATCACGAACGACATGAACGTGTTGAAAGCCTGTAAGACCGCTCTATTGGGAAACATGATGAAGAAGACTTCTTCTGTGATTTCTTCAATCAACTCGTCAAGTGGTCCACTTAATCGAAGTTCAAGGTAATAGTCCGAGACGTCGTCTTCATCAGCTGTTTCCCAACTCTTCTCTCGGTCGACCAAGAATTCTTCGAAACTCTGGTGTTCTTTACCGTGGCGATCCAATGCGTCATTAATAAATAGTCTACGAAAGTCTCTTCGGGCTTCCGGAATGTGCTCAACCAGCTTTTCATCTTCTAAAGCCTTCTTGAGATCAATTTCGGTCAGCTGCCGGTGAAAGAATGCATCGATGATAAAACCAATGAACCTGTGAAACGCCGAATACTGTGGGAACGGGTTCAGAAAATCTTCGTAACGGTCGTCGCAGTAAAGTCCCTCTAAGTCGCGCAGGTGGGGAAAAGGGTCTGAGGCTACGCCATGAACTATGTTCGCTATGTAATAAGTATCGTAGTACCTGACCTCGAATAACCTTCGAATCATGTGTCACCTCAACTCAGGAACTCGGAATTAACGTTGCGCAATTATCTTGCATAGTCCCCTATGCTTTGCTAATTTGCGGTTTATGCTCGACTTCTCAAGTGTTCGACTCGGAGATGCGTATGACCGAAAGTGGCTTGCTAAGCATTGGGGCTTCGCCAGTTTTCACCCCTTGGCTAAAGGAGTCTTTTGTCCGCGTGGTGGCGGGCAGATAATTCTTTTCGTGACGAAAGAGAAGCAAACTAGCCAAGAGCAGTATAACGATTACATCAGCGGTGATCGTTTGTATTGGGAGGGTGAGATAAGACACGGTAACGACGAGCGGATCGAAAGCGCAAAATCAAATGGTGAGGAAATTCATCTTTTCTACCGTGATATTCACTTTGCTCCGTTCGACTACAAGGGGCGAATCGAATTGGTCAGCGCTCGACGTCTAACGAACAAGCCCAGCGAGTTTGTATTTAAGATCCTTGAATAAAACAGCCTCCTTCAGATCGAAGCCCAAAGCAGTGATTGAAAATCGCCGGCTTGCTCAGTGGCTTTCTTGTCCACCAGTTGATCGGATTTGCGAACAAGTTCTTCTATTCCTTCAACCAGCCTAATAGTTTCGCGCCAATTCGCTCCACTGACATCGTACTGACTATGAGCGAGTTCATCGCGAAGTTTTTCGGCCTCTCTTAGGAACTTGCGGCATACTTTCTTGGACCCAAGCCCTACGGAAGACCGCAAGTCTTCTTTACTTAATGCGAGTTCGCGTTTATCACAAAACTGCAGACAGTCAAAAAGGGCGATCTCCTCATTCCTGAGACGTCGTTGTCGAAACAGTTCATTAGCCCTAGCCAATCTATTGTCAGACAATTCCGCTTGCCATGAGTCAGCTTCGTAGAAGTGACGAAGCCAGAAACTCAAGTGCATTTCCAGCAGACTTATCAAGCCAAATAGATAGACTCGCACCGGAGGCTTGTTGAAGTCTGCTCTTGCGATTATTCCACCAATCCGTTCTCCCGTTAACACGAACACCTGCTCTTTGTCGGTCATCACCGAAAGCAGGTTTGCCAAAGGTGTTGCATCCGACACGAGATGTTCCGTTGTGAGCGGTCGAAGATGTTGCCGTACGAAGCCATCCTTGAGGGCATCCCTTTGTATATATCCAATCACGGGCCCGTGCTCAGTCTCTTGCACTCCGGCGAGATCAAAATCTCGTAAGCGTAGGTGCTCCGCCATCTCAGGAGCAACAGCATCAGCAGGGCACGATTGCAGTGGTTCGAAAATCGCACGAGCAGTGATGCCGTTCTCAAAAAGGGCACGAAACTCAGAGAGGCGAGTTCCCTTGCGTCTGTAGCCCGTGATTGGTGAAACCCAAAGTTGATGACCCACGATTCCCCAGTGTGTCAATTAATCATGTCGCACAAATCTTGGATTTCCTGTTCTAACTCGGCGACAGCTGACGGAACATTTTCTACTAAACGGAGCAGCTTTTCTTGAACGTCCACCAGCTTATGTTTACTTATGCATGTGACAACGTCATCGTCCATCCAAGGTTGGCGCGGAGTCTGTTTTGTCGGAACTCTAATTGGCAAAATGCCGCCTTTGGAAAACATGAAAACGTATTTGCTGATCGTGTAAGGTGGTATCCCTTCAGAATAGCGATCGTATTTGTAGCAACGCAGGCTCTCAAGGTGCATGCCGTAGAAATTGGCGCGATCTGTCAACCACTTTACCACTGCTTGAGAGATGCAGTTCTTGGGATCGGTTTTGCTCAGTCCATCAACGGTTGATTCTTTATACAATTGGTAAAATACTTGTTGAGCTTTTGGATGCTGAGACAAGTTCTTTTCAAGATTGGAGAAAAGCTGTTTAAGAGCTTCGGTCTCCCAGTCCTCTGGCACGTTCCGCGTGGTGAGAAAAAGCGCCCACTTTCCCCTGCAATCTACTTGCCGCCTGAACACGACATCTATAGCCTGCATGATCCTCGAATAAGGCCCTTCGTGCTGTGGCGTGAGACTTGTTGTAAGGTCCAAGTTGACGATATCAAAAGGAAATAGGCCCGTTAATTGCTCGAAATACTCATTGGAGGCATCAACAATCGCATCCTCTATTGCTCCTCTGCCGAATAAACGAAAGCGCGGCGAGTGCCCAACCATTCGACCGTATTTTGATGGCTCCGTTTCGAACGCCGCAACATAAACATAGTCTATGGTTTCGTTGTCGTCTCCTTTGAAGACTTGTAAGAGGTTCTCGCGCAACAACATTGAAACGTCCAAGCGGTAGAAGCTCGGTAGCGTTAGATATCTAAGCCTCCGGCCTTTCTCTCTAGCCAGGGTCTTCGCCGCCTTTAGCCAAGCCTCTCGTCGCACCCAGTGCTTCTCAGGATCCCTATATTCTCTTTCTCTCTCTCGCAAGAGATCCGAGTCGACCGTTGCCAGAAACGAAGTCCGCTCCTCCGCATTTGAGCGCTCTTGATCAGCTTCACCGGAAAGCTGGTCATAGACATCTTGAATCTGTTTGTCACGCGACTTTCGACTCATTGTGTGAAGTTCTCGATTATTGCGTGGAAGCGTTTTAGTTTATTGAACTGCAACCGCGAGTGCCCGCAGTAGGTTCTCAAGCTCATCTTCAGTCAGCTCTTGCAACATTTCATTTGAGGCAAGGACGGTCAAGACTTTAAAAAACCGCTCCTTGGCATCATCGTTAGACAATTGCATTTCATCAGCGAGAACTCTCCATTTGTCTTTGTTGATTAAAAGTTTCGTGCTGGTGACGGTGAAGAAACTCTTGCTTTCAGACGGGTCGGGCTTAGTAATCTCAACGTGTTCAGTCAATGGCGCAGGTAACTGTGAGAGCGCTTCTTGGAAACGCTCAGTAAGTTTTCCGCGCTCTTTCTTTTTTCTTTTATCCTTGTACTCCTTCTGGCGGGCCTTAAAATCAGGAAAGACCTGCTGACGTAATAGTTGCCAGACATGCGCTCGTAATGCTTGATAATGAACATCCGTCTCTCGAAAGCTGTCGCGATCAATGTTCAGTGCTGGCTCCAATCCATCTTCGACATACAGCTCTCCTGTGACTTGTCCGAATTTCAACCCTTCCTCGAAAGGGTAGCCAAGCCACGATTTGTCGTACTTACCAATACCAACATTGCGGATCCGTATCTGAACACCTTTTAGCTCCTCAGGATCAATTCGCGGCTGCTGACTATAAACGTAACCAGTGAAGCGCAGCTGCCGATCAGCAATTGGTCGATCGAAATCGAGAAGATATAACTTGGGATTCGGGCTCGGATAGTCCATAGCGCCGGCATTCGGAAATGTCTGTGGGCGTTTAAGTTCCAGCCCATCAACGAAGACATGGAAATTAGATATTTTTGGCTTCTTGAATAGTTCAACGTTTTCAATTGATCGACCTCCTTTCGGTCTTCCAGAGAGGTCGAAAGGTCCTTTTAGCGAATAATTGACCGGACACAAGAGGCCTAACTCCCAAAGCATGTAATAGTAGCCATCAAGGGCGAGATCCGCCCTCTTTGTGTTCCGGACAACATCAATCAATTCATCAAATTTCTGTATCTGACGTCCCTCATCCTCGATCGACAGTCGTTCATGCGCGCCAACCGCTTTTCGCACTTGGCTCGTCATTTCACTTATTAGCCCTTTCTTGGCATTAGGAACAGTAATAACCGTATATTGCACATCTTCCATCTCGGGAATATTGTCGACATACTTGACCGCTCCTATTTGAACGGTTCCATCATCCTTGAGCTTCCCCATACTTCTCAATGCAGCGTCATCTCTGTGAAAAGGCTCCAAGTTAACCTCGGCAATAAATCTGGTTGGACTTCCCGCCACGCTCGAGGTGACATAAAACAGATTTCCTAATTGGGCAACGGACATCAACCCTATGCCAATTCGCCCGATGAGTTTTCTCTTGTATTTCGGGCTAAGCTCATATTGAATTCGCTTGCGACTTCCGCCCACGTGCGTAATCACCTGTAAGAATGTCTCAATTGACATTCCGATCCCATTGTCTTCAATGACTAGATTGCGGAAGTAGGGAGCGTCGGTGGTAATAGTTACTTTTGTAGCGTCCGCATCGTAGGCATTCGACACCAATTCCTTTAGGGCGGCTGCAGGGGATCGGTAGATGCCCGAACTTATATCGGCAATTATCTTTTCTGCCGCAACAATGTTTGCCGTTTTCGGCGTTTTATCGTGCGGTAGCTCCGCTACTTGCCGAGGAATTGGATCTGGAGGCTTTTTGGCCATAGCAACAGGCTGCCTGAATCGGACACTTCGTACATTGAGGTTGACGTGCTTTACAAATTGATGCGCACAGATCAAGCGCTGCCAGGTTAAATTTCCTTGATTTGCCCAGAGGTAGCAGCCGGGCCGCCAAGGTATTCAGTTTTGTACTGCGCGCTGGGTTGCTCGGTAAAGCTTCTTGAAGCCCGAAGAGCCGATACAGCAAACGCGCAATATTCGTGTCGACGATGGGTACATCAGAGTTATGTGCGAACGAGAGAATCGCGCGTGCCGAATAGTCGCCGATCCCTGGCAAAGATAATAACGACTTGAGATCTCTCGGAATCCTCCCGCGTTCTTGTTTGACAAGAGTCTTCGCTAAAACCGGTAGCTCTCGCGCCCGATAGTTAAACCCCAACGGCTGTATGAAGGGCTCGAGATCCTGTCCTGAAGCCCTGGCTAGCGCCCTCACCGTTGGATGGCGTTCGACAATCATTTGATATGCGGATACCACCTTCTCGCTAACGGCAGTTTGCTGTAAAAGTTTTTCTGCAATGAGAATCTTATAAGGATCACTCGTTTGACGCCATGGAAATTGCCGTTCATTCTGCTCAAACCACGCGAGCAATTCCTTCTGGATGTTTGCAATACGTTCGTATAGAACCGTCTTAATCGCTACCGCGATGGCCCGTGCGAGCGGAGGAGGAACAGCGTTTGAAACTTGATCGACTTGTTCAGAGAAATTGCCCGCCAATTGATAACCTGGCGGGAACCCTTGAAGCAGCATCCCTTCATACACGCTCACACGTCGCGTACCAGTTGGGTGGATATGCATTTCACGATGCCCATACGCAACTGTCGCGCTTGGCTCATCCCAATCCAATTTCCTGAAAGACCGTCCAGTACCGTTTCCGGGGTTTGTGAATTTCGGCGACCGAGGATTCATTGCCCAGTGATTGCGATGGTGAGGAATATCTTCCGGCCTGAAACTTCTTTGAAAGAAAACTGGCGCCGAAAGATTTCCGATTACATTTCGGACAGTTTTCTTCGTTCCCAGAGCTGCCGGAAAAGCAAAGCGAATCCCAGAAAAAAGGTTTCGGTTGATCCCGACAATGAAAACGCGACGCCGTTTCTGAGCAACGTCAAAATCTTTCGCATCCAGTTCCTGTTCAAAAAGTGAGAAGCCTGCTTCTTCTAATGCCTTAACTATCTTGCGAAAGTATCGCCTGTGCTTTTTGGATTTCAGACCAACTACATTTTCAAAAACAAAGAAGTCTAACTTGAAGACGTCTGTGAGTGCTTTCACAATTCGTGCGTATCGAAGCAGCGCCTTCTTTCGCTTATCGTGACCTTTTTTGTGAACATTACTTGAGGATACGCCCTGGCACGGTGGCCCCCCGATTACCCCCCGAGGAATACGTTCACCACATGCCTTCCGAATCAGGGCAATGATCTCTTCGTCTTTGAGTTTGGACAGGTCACCAACTTGAGCGACATGATTAGGGTCATTCAGGTTGTACGAATCGACTGCAGCCTGATTATTGTCGATTGCGATGACAGCATCGAATCCCTCAAGGCGAAATCCGAGGTCGAGCCCGCCGGCGCCGGCGTAGAGACTGATTATTGCTATGCGGTTGTTAGGCTCTACTGAAGCCGACTGAGGAGCTTCTGATTCCATTTACGCCCTAACAAGTTTGAGAGTTGAAGACGGCCAGTATACAGGACTTACGTTGGCTGGTTGCGAAAATCTTTCAGAATACCATGATCAACTAAGGTGTGATTTACTACCTTTAGAATAGCCGTTCCTTTTGATGTCCAAGTTGCGCCCATCGAGAGTGTTATCTGCGATAAATCGGGTTTTTGGTCGGCCAAACCCGGTCCGCCGCTTGATCTGGTCAGATCGCGATATTCCGGGAGGAAACAAACCAAAAGCGCCACAATACCGCGTCTAAGTCGTCACCGTCACGATGATCAAGAGGCTCAAGCTACCGTTTCTTTTCTTAATCGCCTGCGAGTTGTTTTCTGGGTCTTATGGCGCTGGCATGGGCGCTATTGCTTCGCACCCTCACCCAACCTCTCCCAAAGGGAGAGGAGCAGCAGCAGGTGGTACTGACGCCCTTACGGAACGCACCTATTTTGATTCCCCCTCTCCGCAAGCGGAGAGGGGGTTAGGGGGAGAGGTTGGCGCGCGTCGAACCCCAACCCCAACCCCTCCCCGCGCGCGGGGAGGGGACCGCATCGAACGGTCAAGCCCGGCAGCCCGCTTCACCGACGCTGACTTCGCCACTCACGTCGAACAACTCAAGAAGAAATTTCCTTCCGACGATTTCACTATCGTGGTGCAGAAGCCGTTTGTAGTCATTGGCGATGAGCCAGCTGACAAAGTAAAGGCACATTCAATCCGCACGGTTAAGTGGGCCGTCGACAAACTGAAGCAGGAATACTTTTCGAAAGATCCGGAAGAGATCATTGATATCTGGCTGTTCAAAGATCCGGAGTCTTACGAACGGAACGCGAAACTGCTGTTCGGTTACATACCGACGACGCCGTATGGTTATTACTCGAAGATTCACAAAGCCCTGGTGATGAACATCTCGACGGGTGGCGGCACCCTGGTTCATGAAATCGTGCATCCGTTTATTGAGGCGAACTTTCCCAACTGTCCGCCCTGGTTGAATGAAGGCCTCGGGTCTTTGTACGAGCAGAGCGGCGAAGTCAATGGCCGCATCCACGGTTTTACCAATTGGCGGCTGCCTGGTTTGCAGGCATCAATCAAAGCGCGCCAAGTGCCGTCGTTTCGAAAACTGATGGGTATGAGTGTGCCGGAGTTCTACAACTTTGAAAGCGGGTCGCACTACGCACAGGCGCGTTATCTGCTCTACTACCTGCAACAGAAGGGTCTGCTGACCAAGTTCTATCGAGAATTTTATGCGCACCAGAAAACCGACCCCACCGGTTATCAAACGCTGCGCCGCGTCTTGGGCGTGGATATGAAGGTCTTCAAACCTAATTGGGAGAAGTATGTGATGGGTCTGACGCAGTGAGCAGTGAGCAGTGAGCAGTGAGCGGTGAGCGAGCAATGTCAGTTTCGAGTTCAGAGAGTTTCGAGTTAAAAATCATCCTAAGGGAAGTCTGCGATCGGTTCTTTCGCCCGCTAAAGCGGGCTGTCGCATCAATATAGAACCTCGATCCCAGCGCTGAAGCACTGGGCTATTCTCGTTCAGTCGGCTTCGCGGACGAAGCAATGTTGTGGAAAACAAACGCCGGCGATTCTCGCCTGATTACCGTCTGCGTCCGAGCGATTTAACGGACTGGACTCTTTCGATCTTGCCGCTGGATGAGAGATCCGCTTTGAGGCCGGGAACTTTACACCCGTAGTCACTGACGGTGGCCCGGACTTCGCATCGCTGTCTATTTCTACACGCGGCCAGGATGGCGCGACCAGCTCTTGAATTGTTGGCAAAACAGTAAGCAGCGTAGTCGCCAGTCTCCATGCCCACATACAAGATCAGCGATTGGGTCCTGCCTACTTGCAGCTCGCCCTGGATCTCTTGCACTTCGGATTGGCTCGCCGAGGTTTGAGAAGCGGCGCTCGCTCCGGCCAAAAGCTCTGCTAATTTCACCTGGCCGTCTGCGTTTCGATAGTGCACATCGTAAATCTTCCAGAGCTTGTCCCGGCCTTGTTTGAACTGGTACGAAACCATGCGTTCTTTGCCTGAGTCTTTGAAGGTGACCTGCACAACCGCCTCGTTAGCGGGACCGTATTTACTGTCGCCACCCCAGCCGGTGTCCATAATGATGAAGTTGGTAATCTGCGGGTCTTGCGAGCCGTACAGCGGATCGAAGTTAATCGCGCCGGCTTCGCCTTTGGCAGGGACGGCGTCTTTCCAAATCAAGTCCGCCAAATCCTTTCTAAAGTATTTATCGACGAGGGCGCGGTTCTTCGTCTGAAAAAACGGACCAGCGCCGCCCTTATGCGCCGCATACAAGCGCTTCACAATATCAGTAGGCGTGATTTCCCTTTTCCTTGATTGCGCAAACCCGATTGAGCTAAACGTCAACAATGCAGTGAGCACAACGATTTTGATTTTCATCTTTCCTCTTAACATTGGCTTAATGGATTTAAGTTTCGCAGGTCATTTGGATGCGCGCTCCGTCGAAATCTCCCGCCGACTCTCGCCACGCCAAGTATATCGACCTCACGCCACGGACTCACTTCTTCACCTTCATATTTTTCAGCGCGCGGTCTAGCAAGCCTTGCGAAATCTCCGGCCAGCGCCCGCGGGCAGAACCGCCTTCACTTAAGTCGGCCGCGTTCAAACCCGTCCCAGTCAGATCTTCCACGTAAATGATCATGAGCTCGTTGCGCTTTGCCTGGTCAACCAGATGAACTAAGCGCTGCGAAATCAATTCAGTGCCCAGCATGCGCAAACCTTTTTTCTCGAAGAAGGCGCGCGCGCGGGCGCTGTCTGAATCGGCTCGCCCCGGAATCCCGTTCAGGCTGCGGGCGTTGGCGTCGGCAAAGAAATCAAGGCCACCGGCATTCACGACTTTCGGCGATTTGTAATTGTAGGAATGAGTGTTGGTGGGCAGGTAGCCTTCAAATTGCACCCAGTAGAAGCGTTTCATGCGGCCGTTCTGGTCGGCATCGACAAAGAAGTGCTGCTCGGCATTGGCCACATCGTAAAGGACAAAGCTCTGCGCGCCGATGTATTTGAAGGCCTTAGCAAACTCGATTTTTACCGCCGGCATATCGGTCGAAGTAAGCACCTGGCCTTTTACGGAGCGCGAAGCTGGTTTGGGTTGTGCTCCGATGAGCACGGTGAGGGCGAAAATTAAGGTCAGGGTCAGAGAGAAAAAAAGTAAGTGTTTCATAACCAAAACAACCTTCCCTGGAAATTTCATGAACATTGACCGGCTTTTGTCGCGTAGCGTGCTGCTTTCTTGATGAGTACTACAGACGTCTCCTCCACTGGCGATCGTGGCGCGCACTGTGAAGCACAGCTAATACGGTGATGAGATCGTCTTCGATTCGAAATACGATGCGGTAAGGGAATCTGTCGAGTAGCTTCCAACGAACGTTCTTTCGCGTGTGGTGAACGCGATACATCAACGGATTATTCGGAAGTGCCTCTATGGCTTCAAGGGCTTCGCGCGTGAATTCAGAACCGAGTCCCGATTCCTGCACATCATACCAGCCCACAGCTTCCGCGATATCAGCGAGAGCATATGGACGAATTTCCAGGCGGTAACTCACTTCGCGAGGTGCGCTTCGATTTGTTTCTTAGCTTCCTCCCAGGGAATGGACGCGTTCGGATTTTGCTCCAAGTCGGCTAAACGAGCATCAAGCAGTGCTTTCTGTTCGTCAGTGAGAGGAGCGTCGTCGTCAAGCCAACGGTCGCCGTCTAGTTCGGCGAGTTTCACACGAATCTCGAAACGCTCTTCCGGAGTAAGCTTTGGAAGTTCGGCAAGGATTTCGGTCTTGCTCATGGGCGGATTCTAGCACAGGGTGGAGGACTCGCCTTTAGCCAAAAACAAAATCGCGCGACCTCGAGGTCGCGCGAATGAATTATTCAAAGTTAACCACGCGCTAAGCTTCGCACCCTCTCCCCAACCCCAACCCTCTCCCAGTGGGAGAGGGAGCGCTACCTGCTCACAGTTAGATATCCAGATTGCGTACATCCAGCGCGTTGTCTTCGATGAACTTGCGGCGGGGTTCGACCTGATCGCCCATCAGCACGGTGAAGATTTCGTCAGTCTCGACCGCGTCGTCGATACGGACTTGCAGCAGCGTGCGCGTGTCGGGATTCATCGTCGTTTCCCAAAGTTGCTCGGGGTTCATTTCGCCCAAGCCCTTGTAACGCTGAATCGTGAGGTCCTTCTTGGCCGCCGCGAGAACTCTGTCCAAAAGCGCGTCGCGCGTAGCGATCTCTTCGCTGGTGCCGTTTTCGCCGGCGATGAACGGCGGTGCGAGGCTCTCTTCAAGTTTCATGTACAGCTCGACAGCCTTTTGAAATTCCACCAAGCTGGCGAAGTTCCAATCGATACGCACGGGCACACCCGAAATAGTTGTCGTATCGATCTCCCAAAGACCGTGCTCTTCGTCGTCCGCGAGTTCAGTCTTGTAACCGGCTTTAGCAATCACGCCTTCGACTTTGGCCATCAGGTCGCCGTCCTGGAACACGCGCTTGAGCGACGCGCCTTCCTGACGCAGAACACCTTTCTTGCCGCCGAAGGCAGTCAAAAGAACGTCCAACAGATGGGCGTCTCCACGCATGCGACGGGTCGACTTTTCGCAGTAACGTTTGAATTCGACCATCAGTTCGAGCGACTGGATGAGCTGGGCGCCTTCGATAACGTCCTTACCGGATGACGACGTCACCTTCATGTCCGCCGTCGCCTGGCGCATCAGAAAATGGACCATGCCGGTTTCATCTTTTATGTATTCTTCCTTCTTACCCCGCTTAACTTTGTAGAGCGGCGGCTGGGCGATATAGACAAAACCCTGTTCGACCAGTTGCGGCATTTGGCGAAAGAAGAAAGTGAGCAGCAGCGTGCGAATGTGCGAGCCGTCAACATCGGCATCAGTCATCAGGATGATCTTGTGATAACGAAGCTTGTTGACGTCAAAGCCGTCGCGATCATCTTTGCCGGTGTCACTCTTGCGGCCAAAGCCGGTACCGAGCGCCATGATTAGCGCTTTGATTTCTCCGTGCGCGAGCATTTTGTCTTCGCGCGCTTTTTCCACGTTCAGAATCTTGCCCTTCAAAGGCAGAATCGCCTGATTCTTACGGTCGCGTCCCTGCTTGGCTGAACCGCCGGCCGAATCGCCCTCGACGATGTAAATTTCCGAGAGCGCGGGATCCTTCTCCTGACAGTCGGCCAGTTTGCCCGGCAGCATGGTCGAGCCAAGCGCGCCTTTACGCACAATTTCACGGGCCTTACGAGCCGCTTCACGCGCGCGAGCAGCGTCCGTGGATTTGCCGACAATGCGGCGCGCGACCGTGGGGTTCTGCTGAAGAAAATCCGTTAGACGCTCATTCAGAAAAGATTCGACGGCGCCCTTAACATCTGAATTGAGCTTTCCTTTTGTCTGCCCTTCAAACTGCGGCTGCGGCAATTTGCATGAGATAACCGCGACCAACCCCTCGCGCACGTCGTCCCCGGTTAAAGAGCCTTTGAAGTTTTTCGCCAGCCCTGACGATTGCGCGTACGCGTTGATAGTGCGGGTGAACGCGGAGCGAAAACCGGAAAGGTGAGTGCCGCCGTCGACGGTGTTGATGTTGTTCGCGAACGAATAAACCTTTTCGTCGTAACCGTCGTTGTATTGAATCGCGACTTCGATCGAAAGGGCATCGGCGACCTTTTCGAAGTAGATCGGTTTGTCGTGCAGAACGGTGCGGCTCTTATTCAGATGCTTCACGAATTCCGCGATGCCGCCGCGGTAATAGAACTCGTGCGATTTCTCGGGCTCTTCGCGCTCGTCCTTGATCGTGATGCGAATGCCTTTGTTGAGAAACGCTTTTTCGCGCAGGCGCTCGGACAATTTGTCGAAACTGAATTCCGTCGTATCGAAGATTTGCGAGTCAGGTTTAAAAGTAATCTTCGTGCCGCGCTTTCGCGTCTTGCCCGTTTGCTTCAAACTTGCCACTGCTATCCCGCGCTCGTAGTCCTGTTCGTAGGTCAGGCCATCGCGCCAAATTTCCAAATGAAGAGTTTCTGCCAGAAAGTTGACGCACGACACGCCAACGCCGTGCAGTCCGCCGGACACCTTGTAGGCGTTCGAGTCGAACTTTCCACCGGCATGCAACTTGGTCATGACGACTTCGGCGGCCGACTTCTTTTCCTTCTTCATCATGTCCACCGGGATGCCGCGGCCGTTATCAATGACCGTGATCGAGTTGTCCATGTGAATCATCACTTCAACCGCATCGCAGTATCCTGCCAACGCTTCATCGATTGAGTTATCAACGACTTCGTAAACCAGGTGATGCAGTCCCAACTCGCCGGTCGATCCGATGTACATCGCGGGCCGTTTGCGCACGGCTTCGCGTCCTTCGAGAACGGCGATAGTCGAAGCGTCATAAGTCTCTTTTTTGTTCTTCAATTTTGATATTGGTGTCGCCAAGTCGTCTTTTCCTTTACTGCCCTTGTCATTCGTGTCAGATGGCATCACGCGCTCACTGATACTGCACTCAAGGCCTGCTCCGCAGTCGCAACTCCGGCGCAGACTTCATAAAAATTCGCCCGGCTTTCGAACCGCTCAAAGTGACTTCTCTTTGATGTTGTGATGAAGGTTTGAGTGCGTCCGTCGAGGTATTCCAGCAGGCGGTTAATGCGGTTTCCGTCGAGTTCAGCGTCCACGTCATCAATCAGGAAAATCGGGTAATTCTGATGCTTCGAATAGTACACGGAAATCGCCGCTAAATCAAGTGTTATCAATGCGCTACGCTGCTGGCCGGAGCTGCCAAAACTGCGTATGTCGCGACCACCGAAAAGCACCAGAAGATCGTCGCGATGAGGACCGATCAGGCAGGCGCCGGCAAAGAGTTCCGCCTCGATTCTGATTTGCAGACGAGAGGTAATAAGAGACCGGTAATCCGCGAGGTCACCTTTGCCTTCGAGCGACGAAACGTAGCGGATTGAGATGTCGTCATGAAAGAGATTGTGATCGAGCGCTTCGTTCAGCAGTTCGACGTAACGAATTCGCGCGCGATGAATTTGAGTGGCGAGACCGATTAGCTGTTCATTCCACGGTTGCACGAGATTCGCGAGCGCTTCGAGGGTGACGCGGTCCTCCGCGGCTTGCTGGAGCAGACGCTTCTTCTGCTTAATGACTTTGTTGTAGTCAGCGATGGTCTGCGCGAAGGGTGGATGAAGCGAGATCGCTCCGCGATCGAGAAAACTTCTACGGGCCTCCGGACCTCCGCGGATTACTTCCAGCTCGTCCGCGGTAAAACAAACAGCATAAAGATGCGCGGCATAGCGCGCGATCGATTCGCGCTTGCCGTTGATGAGCGTTTGTTTGGTTGTGCCGTTGAGGCTGACCTGAAGTTCACGCTCGAAATCTTTTCCAGTGCTGACGACGCCTTTTACGGCGGCTTCGCGCTCGCCGAACTTCACCGATTCTTTGAGATGATGAGTGCGAAACGATTTTGCATGCGCCAGCATGTAAACCGCTTCGAGCCAGTTCGTTTTACCTTGTGCGTTGTTTCCGTGAAGGATGTTGAGGCCGTTTCCCCAGGTAATCTCTCCAGACAGATTTCGGAACTGGATTGCTGCGATTGACCTGAGAAACATCGATGAATTTTAGCATAGCGTCCGACTTGAATCGCCGTTATCACCGTGGGATTGCCTTGGTTTATGTTGGACTCGGCTGCCTCAGTGCGAACTCTGTGCCTTCTGCGGGCAAAACCGTTCGACCACCGTCTCATCACAGAGACACGGAGTTAGGAATTAGGACAGAAGAGTCAAATAGAAAAGGAGCGCCGCAACGCTCCTTTTTCGTTAGTAGTTTCGAGTGATATTCATATCAAAGGCGCATCGGCATCACCACGTAGCGGTAATCGTATTTTTCCTCGGTCACGGGTCTGAGCTGCGCCTGTGAATTTCCGTCTTTGAATTCGAAGTTCACCTGCTCAGAACCCACCACATTTAGAAAATCCTGCAGGTACTGAGCATTGAATCCAATCTCAGTTTCATCGCCGTTGAAGTTCGTCGTCAGGGTTTCTCGGGCTTCACCTTCTTCGGCGTTTTGCGAACTGATCAGTAACTGCTCTTTCGCCAGGTGCATTCGAATCGCGTGCGACCGATCGTCAGCCATCAACGCGACCCGGCGTATAGCTTGATTCAAACCCAGCGTGTCGAATGTTGCCGTCCGATCGTTGCCCTTCGGCATAACCATCTCGTAATTGGGAAACTGGCCCGACAACAAACGCGAAATCAACAGGCGTGAACCAACCTGGAAATACACATGATTTTCATCGGCGCCCAGGTTGATGTCGCCGTCGAAATCTGATGTCAGTTTTGTTAATTCCGCCAAAGTTTTCCGCGGAATCAACACATCCAGGGTTTCGCTGGTGCCATTTGAGGATTCGGTGGAAACGTACGCCAATCGATGGCCATCCGTGGTCACCATCTTCACGTTCTTCTTGTCTAATTCGAATTTCGCGCCCGAGAGCGTGTAACGGCCTTCTTCCTGGGTAATCGCGAAAATCGTCCGCTCAATCAGCATTTTCAGAACAGCGGCAGGCAGCTTGAGGGGGGTTGATTTGAAACCCGGCAACTCTGGAAAAGTCTCTTTGGATACACCAGGCAAACGGAATTTCGATCGATCACATTCGACTGTTACCCATTCGTTCTCTTCTTTGCGAAAACTCACAGGAGCATCGGGAAGCAAGCGAGCGATGTCGAACAGCTTGCGAGCCGGCACACAGATCGCTCCTTGTGTAGAAATCTCCTGAGCGTCAGCATCACAGCGAATCGTTACATCCAGGTCCGTTCCACTAATACGAATAGAATCCTCACCCGCCGATTCGATCAATATATTTGCCAGCACAGGAATAGTGTTCTTCCGTTCTACAATCCCCTGCACAAAGGCCAATTCTTTTTGTAAAGCATTTCGCGCGATTACGAATTGCATCTGTTGCTCCTCGGGTTTAAAACTTCGTCTGCTTTATATCACAGCGTTGTAGAAGTTCAGAACCGTACTCCTGCTTACCTTAAGATCCATTTTGAATGTAAATCTAGTAGTAGTAGTAGAACCATGTGAAACTGTGTAACTCGTCATAATTTCAGTCGTTCACTTCCGTAATTACCAATCCATCGTTTGTTTTTTGCTGTCAGTCGCTTTGTGAAGAACGGTGGTTATCCGGCTCAAGCATTCACAGCTTCAATCAACCGGTTCAAAGTAGCAGCCAGGTCCCCATTCGAATTCATCTCTTTCTCGATCTTTTCCACAGAGTGAATCACAGTCGTGTGGTGCTTGCCGCCGAAATGTTTGGCGATCTCGGGATAACTTTTCTTCGCCAATCTCTTGCACAAATACATAGCCACCTGTCGCGGCAATAAGACGTGACGGACATTCGAACGAGCCTTCAGGTTTTCCACATCAATTTTGTAGTGCTGCGCCACCAACTGTTGAATTCGAATGATCGAGACTTCGTGTTCGATTGGTTGATTCGAGACGCCTCGAAAAGACTCCTCAGCCAAAGTCTTCGTGAGCGGAACGCCACGAAGTGATGACATTGCGAGCAGACGAATCAACGAGCCTTCGAGCTCACGGATATTGTGCTTGCTGCGTCGCGCCAGTAAAAGCGCGACGTCGTCCGGTAAATTAACGCGATGTGCTTCTGCTTTGCGTTTAATGATCACAACCTTGGTTTCAAGATCAGGAGGCTCTATGTCTGCGATCAATCCCCACTCAAAGCGCGAATGCAGGCGCTCTTCGATTTCCGGGATGTCTCGAGGCGGACAATCTGACGTAAGGACAATCTGCTTCTGGCGATCGTACAGAGCATTGAAGGTGTGAAAAAATTCTTCCTGGGTCCGCTCTTTGCCGGCGATGAATTGCACGTCATCGATTAGCAGGACATCAATACTGCGGTACCGCTCGCGAAAAGCATTAGTCTTGTCGTAACCGTAACGGATGGCGCTGATCAGTTCGTTCATGAAACGCTCAAGCGACAGATACGCAATCCGCAGATTGGGATTGGCCGCGCGGATCGCGTGGCCGGCAGCTTGAATCAAGTGTGTCTTGCCGAGACCAACCCCGCCGTACAGATAAAGCGGGTTGTAAGTTTTTCCAGGGGAATCGGCAATAGCCATCGCGGCAGCATGAGCCAGGCGATTGCACGATGCGACGACGAAATTTGGAAAAGAGTATTTCTCGTTGAGGTTGCCGGCTTCCGGAAAAACGTCCTCGGTTAGCGGTGGGGGTTGAGGACTAGCCGCTTGTGCGATCTGCCCAACGGACGCTACTTCGCAGGTCTTACTAGCGGTCGCCTTTGGATCGCTTGCCCACTCAATCCGCAGTGCCCCCATTTGCGACTCGTTTAGTGACTGTTCAAGAGTGTCCGCATACTTGGACGTTATCCAATCGCGTACCACGTCATTCGGCGCCGCGATTCGGAGGACCCTGTCGTCAACATTCCGCTGTAGGCGCAACGGCCGAAACCAAGTCTCGAAAGCCTGCTCACCCAGTCTGCGCTCGACTGCCTGAAAGAATGGTCGCCACTGGGCGTCTTGATGTCCTGTATACATGAAAGGGAATAACGAGCACTACTTAGTACAACAGTAGTGGCCTGCGGGGCTAAGTCGTGCGGTCAATTGTTTCGAAGCCCGAACCTAACACAGCGCGAAAAGTTGAGGCAAGGAAAACAGACAGGAACTTTCACTGCACGGCGCTGAGTTCAGGACTGAGTGACAAATTTTGTGGCGATAGGAAAGTTTCCACGAGAAAATCACCATATTTTCGTGGTTTCGGTCGAGTCCCCGGGCCGCGGTCTTGATGAAGTGTTTTTCCTAGGCGGATTGTGGATTTAGTTAGTAGTACTTACTAATATAACGCGTACTATAAACCGCTCGATCCGGATGCTGTAGTCGCAAGCGATTGTTCGGACGCAATCAGTAGATCGTAGAGGCGGTTCAAATCTTCCGCACTGTAGAACTCGATCTCAATGCGACCGGCGGCGCCGGCCTTGGAAGAGACGATCCTGACCTGAGTTCCGAAGCGCCTACGTAGCTTTGCCTCGGCCGCACGAACATTCGGATCGGTTAGTTGCGGTGGTGGCGCCGGCGATGCCTGCTGCTCCCTGGTTAAGTTTCTGATTCGGCTTTCGGTCTCTCTGACGGACCAGTTGTGCTTACATATCCTCTGAGCGAAGCGGCGTTGAAGTTGAGGATCGGCGACTCCGAGGAGAGCGCGCCCGTGGCCGAAGGTTAATTTTTCCTGCTCAAGCAGCGACTGAATCTCGGTTGGTAGCTTGAGGATCCGAAGGTAATTCGTGATAAAGGTTCGGTCCCGGCCGACACGACTTGCCACTTCCTCTTGTGTTAGTCCGAGCGACTCGATCAGTCTCTTATAGGCATTAGCCTCCTCGATCGCGTTCAGTTCCTGGCGCTGGATATTCTCGATCAGGGCCAATTCCAGTAGGTTCTCATCCGCTATCTCGCGAACGATCGCCGGAACCCGACTGAGGCCGGCAAGTTGAGCAGCTCTCCAGCGCCTTTCACCGGCGACCAACTCGAACCGGCCGCCGCGTCTCCGTACGAGCAGGGGCTGAATAATGCCACTGGCGCGGATTGATTGGGCAAGCTCCTGGAGTTTGGCTTCGTCAAAGCTGGTTCTGGGTTGCTGTTCCCCCGGCGTAATCAGATCGATCTCGATCTCGCGAAGCTCCTCGTTATCCTGCGGCGACGGCGCTGTGGAGATCAGGGCGCTCAGGCCCCTCCCCAACGGTTTCCTGTTCATGCGTTAGAACCTCCTGTGTCAACTGCAAATAGCTTTCGGCGCCGCGCGAACGCGGGTCGTAGTAGATCACCGGCAAACCGTGGCTCGGGGCTTCGGCCAAACGAACGTTCCGCGGAATCACCGTCTCCAGAACCAAGTTGCCGTAAAAGCTTTTAAGGTCGGCGGCGACGGCTGAGGAAAGATTGATTCGGTCGTCGTACATCGTTAGCAGGAGCCCTTCGATCTTGAGCGTCGGGTTCACCGCCCGGCGAATCGAGGTCAGCGTATTGAAAAGCGCGGTGACGCCTTCAAGCGCATAGTATTCACATTGAATCGGAACGAGGAGAGAATCAGCCGCGGCGAGAGCATTAACCGTGAGAAGGTTTAGTGCCGGCGGACAATCAAGAACGATGTAATCATAATCACTCTTAATCGGATCGAGCGATCTCGCCAAAAGGTACTCGCGCTCAGGCAGTTCGATTATTTCGACTTCGGCGCCTGCGAGGTTTCGGTCAGAAGGAACCAAGTCGACCCCAAATTCGGTTTTTACGATTAGACCGCGGAGTTGGTCACCGAGGATCAGCGCGTGATAGACGTTGCGATGTATGGATTCTCGGACGACGCCGAGACCGGACGTCGCATTCGCCTGCGGGTCAACGTCAACTAATAACGTGCGCTTACCCGCCTTCGCAAGACCAGCAGCCAAGTTAATAGCCGTAGTCGTTTTGCCGACCCCACCTTTCTGGTTAGCAATGGCTAGTGTTTTTCCCATCCGCTGCGCCCGCCGACAAATGTAAGGTGACACATTAACACAGCGCAACTTCGGTTGGTAGGGCGTTTCACGTGAAACGCAGGGCCGGAATCCCCGAATGCAGTTACACGTGAAACGTAACCTTATTGCGATTGTGTTGTGGTTTTAGCTTGTTGAGCCGCGGTCAGGTAGACAAGTAGGTTTGAAAGGGCGGCCGGCGTGAGTCCTGGAATTTTCCTTGCGTCGCCAAAGCTGCGGGGCCGCATGCGTTCAAGGCGCTCTATCATCTCGTGGGACAGGCTCCCTACGGCTTTAAAGGAAAGGGTTTCGGGAATGGATAGCGCATCGTGTTGACGCAGTCGCCGCGATGCTTGGTTCTGCGAGTCGAGGTAGCCGGCGTACAGGTAATCCGCCAGCGCAGTCTCGACCTCTCGTGGGCGCAGGTGTGCCCGTTCAGACGAAGGGAGCAGTTCGACAATCTGTTCCCGCGTCACGTTTGGCCTGAGCGCGAGTTGCGTGAGTGTAATTGAGTCTCCAAGATCCTGGCCCGTCAGTTGGGCCATATCCAGGTACGCGGGATCCGTCCGACGGAGTTTTGTCGCCGACAGTAGTTCCCGCGCTTTCGCTAAACCATCACGCCTCTGGTTGAATCGTTCCCACTCACTATCTCCCACCAAGCCCAACTCGCGACCTTTCGGTTCCAGTCGCTCGTCGGCATTGTCATGGCGCAGCGCGAGCCGATGCTCAGATCGTGACGTGAACATCCGGTACGGCTCGTCGACGCCCTGTGTTATCAGGTCGTCAATCAACACGCCGATGTACGACTCTTCCCGCTGAACGCGGAAGAGCGGGCGACCAATGGCCGACAGCCCCGCATTGATACCGGCTATCAATCCCTGGCAAGCGGCCTCTTCATATCCAGTCGTTCCGTTAATTTGCCCCGCCAGGAAGAGGCCCTTAACCCGGGCAGTCTCCAGAAATGGCGAAAGTTCTCTCGGGTCAACAAAGTCATATTCGATCGCATAGCCTGGGCGGATGATTTGCGCCTCATCCATACCGGGAATCAAATTGACGATCTCTTGCTGAAGCTGTGCCGGCAGAGAAGTCGAGAGCCCGTTCAGATAAACCTCGTTCGTATTGAAGCCTTCCGGCTCTACGAACAATTGATGACGAGTCTTCTCAGGGAACTTTACGACCTTGTCTTCAATGGACGGACAATACCGCGGACCTATCCCCTGGATGGCGCCGGAGTAGAGAGGGGATTCGTGCAGGTTGGCGCGAATCTTCTCATGCAGCTCCTGGTTCGTATAGGCGAGATAGCAATTAAGCTGTTCCTGTTCGATTTCGTGAGTCGAAAACGAGAAGGGGACGGGCCGTACATCAGGCGGCTGGGGTTCGAACGCGTCCCATTCGATCGTGCGGCCATCGATTCGAGGTGGCGTTCCGGTCTTGAGTCTACCTACGGGAAATCCGAGGCGTCGCAGCGCGGCGGGCAATTCGGTCGATGCAGGTTCGCCGGTGCGCCCGCCCGCGTAGGTCTGGCGGCCAGTGTGAATCTTGCCGTTCAAGAAGGTGCCGGTCGCGACGATCACTGCCTTCGCCCCCAGCCGTCGCGCGTCCTGCAATTCAATTCCGCAGATACGATCTGCCACCACGAGCAGATCGGTTACCAATCCCTGCCTGAGACTAAGATTAAGTGTTGCCTCGAGCGTGCGCCGCATCTCGACTCGATACAGAGTTCGATCAGCCTGCGCACGTGGCGCCTGCACCGCGGGCCCACGCGAGCGGTTCAGCAGCCGAAATTGAATGCCGGTGCGATCGATGACGCGCGCCATGATTCCGCCAAGCGCGTCGATTTCCCGAACCAGATGTCCTTTGCCGATTCCGCCGATCGCGGGATTGCAGGACATCTGTCCGATCAGATCCAAGTTGAGCGTCAGGAGCGCCGTGTTCGCGCCCAGACGCGCCGCGGCCGACGCCGCTTCACAGCCGGCATGTCCGGCGCCAATAACGATCACATCAAAAACTTCGTCGAAGATCATTTCGGAAATCCATGCGCGGGGCGCCTCCCAAGTGCTACTTACCAATGCAGAACGTCGAGAAGATCTGTCCGAGCATATCCTCAGTCGTCGTCTCTCCGGTTAGCTCACCGACAAATCTTAATGCGTTATGCAGACCAATCAAAACGATCTCTTCGCTCGCATCATTCCGAATGAGTTCCTCGGACGACGCAATCGAACTCATCGCGCGCAGTAGAAGATCGTGATGCCGAGCGTTGGTGATCAGCAAACCTTCGTTGGAGCGATGGCCGTTAACGAACGGTTTGAGGATCGCTGCTCGCAGATCAGAGAGACCCTCTTCTGTTGCTGCGGAAACAGACACGGTCGGGGTAGGTGAACCATTTGTCCGCGCGCGATGATGAACCAACTCGTTTGAAAAAGCTGGCAGGTCACTCTTGTTCAGTGCGATCACATGAGTCTTACTCGCCGCCTGTTCCAGCACTGCCTCGTCTTCTTCGTTGGTCCGCTGGGAGCCGTCAATCACAACGATCAGCAAATCGGCATCAGCGGCCACGCGCCGCGTCCGATCAACTCCGATCGATTCGATCTCTTCCGTCGTCACCCGAATTCCAGCCGTGTCGACCAGTGTGACGGGGACACCGTCCAGCCCGATCGGCTCAGAAATCGTGTCGCGTGTTGTACCGGGAATCGGCGTGACGATAGCCCGCTCGTGTCCCAGTAACCTGTTGAAGAGACTCGACTTACCGGCATTGGGCCGACCTACAAGCGCGACCGTCAAACCGTCGCGCAGCAACTGTCCGCGCGCAAACGTGCTCGCCAGGGATTGGAAGTCTGCGCGTAAGGATTCGAGTGCACGCTCTATCTCGTGCCTCTCAAGTTTAGGCAGATCATCTTCGACAAACTCGAGCGAAGATTCCAGGCGCACGATGATTTTCAGCAGTTGCTCCTTCGCTGGTTGAAGCCGATGTGAGATCTCGCCGGCCAGTTGTCGCGTCGCCTGCTGTGCCGCTGAGTCGGTCTGTGCGTCGATCAAGTCGCGGATAGCTTCGGCCTGGCTTAGTTGTAAACGGCCGTTCATCACCGCGCGCAAAGAAAACTCTCCGGGGTTTGCCAGACGCGCATCGAGCCGCAAGATGCTGTCGATTATTCGTCGTAGCAAAACAGGCGAGCCGTGGCAATGAAACTCAACAACGTCTTCGCCGGTGAATGAGTGCGGCGATTTGAAATAGCAGACAAGCGCGTGGTCCAGGGCTTCACGTGAAAACGGATCCACCACGTCACGCAGCGTCAAGTAGTTTGGCTCTGGATCAACCAGCTCGGGGGTTGTCATGCGGCGCAAAATCGACAACGACGCGGGTCCGCTGACTCGAATGACACCGATCCCACCGCGCCCAGGCGGCGTGGATAAAGCCACGATCGAATCTTCCTGGAAACTCATCGGACAACAAGGCGGAGGGAAAACTACGACGAACTCTCGGCAGCCTTAAGCGTGACGCGCAGGCGGCGAGCGTTACCGTCACCAATGGATTCGGTGTAGAGGTCGGACTCTTCGGCTAACGTGAGATGAATCACGCGGCGTTCGTTCGAATCCATTGGGCCGAACACGAACGACGACGACGAGGAACGAACCTGACGCGCGGCGTGCTGTGCCATGGCGCGTAATTCAGCTTCGCGTGCCGCCCGGAAATTGTCAGCGTCGCAGACGATCCGTTGGCCCTTCGGCAAGTCGCGCCCAAATGCCTGATTAAGAATCTGTTGAAGGGCATCCAGTAGTTCGCCGCCTTGATTTAACAATAGACCGTTGTCGGGTCCGTCGATTGAGAGCAGGCAACCTTGTTCGGATTCCGCGGCGGAAGCGCGCAGGTCGAAGCCCGCTCCTTGAAGAATCCCGTTAGCTAACTCTTCGGTCTTGTTACAGATTTCCTGCATTTGGTTGGGGGTGATTGTACCGCAACAGGAGACGAAGTCTCTACCGTGGAAGTTAGTGGTCGGACGTTGCAGCGAGAGAAAGATTACTCTTTCTTGCGAATGTAGATGTCGCCGCGCTTCTTCAATCCGGCTTGAGTCGCAACGGTGTAGAGAACTGAGTCGAGAAGGTCTTTGTTATCCAACCGAAAACTCGTGACCCCTGCCGCCTTGCTATCGGGATCATCGTACTGAATCGTGAGATAACGCACCTTGGTTTTTATGAAGCTGGCCGGTATGCCGTATAAGGGCACATGGCTGATGACTGTGGCGGCCGCTGGTCGCTTGTAGTGAGAATCGCCATAGGCTCCAGTGATGGAGCCATAGGGAATGTGAAACATTTCCTTGCCCTTATCGTCCTTGAACACCAGGCGACTGTTGGCGTTGTCGATGGTGAGCTTGCCGGTCTTCTTCTTGTTGTAACCAAACACACCGCCTTCATACTTGGCCTTAACGGTGGATGGAGCCGGAGGCGGCGGGGTTACTACCTGATTGGGATTATCGTCAGCCGTCCGCGGGCGTTGTGCCGCAACCGGAAGAGCGTTGATTACGAAGAAAAGCGCGAAAACCGCAGCAAAACCGTACTTTTTGAGCATTTTTTGGAGAATCTCCCGTCGGATCGTCTGGACGTCTGGTTCTAAAGACGCGCGACACGTGTTTGAAGTTGCCACCGGTCCGCCCGGACATCACTTTCTGCGAGCGCGCCCAATCTGATTTTCCGAGAAAGTGTAGCGCGTGGTCTTCAGCGTTCCGTTCAGGAAAGTGTAGACAACCCCCTCCTTCAAGTTTCGAAAAATCAGCGCATCCTTAGCTTCTTCGCGGGTAAAGTCACGATTCTTTAGCAATCCCATCGAGTCCGGGGTGTCAGAGGAACTTTCATGCTGAAGGATGATTTGCAGAACGGTTCCTTCAAGTTCGGATTGTAGTTTTTTGGCGCGAACAAAATTTGCATCGACAAAGCTGATCGACGCCGTACCGCCGAGAATCTTGAATGTGACGGGCCCGCCAAACGGGTCGCTGAGGGGCTTTCCTAACGCTTGAAGAACGTCGCCGCGACGTGACTTGAATGGTTCGAGCCCCTGCCACGAAGCGGCCCTGACCGCGCTTGCCCAAAATGCGAGCGCGATAACTGCAATGGAAAATCGAAGGGTGAGACTCCAAACGGCGCGACTTGTGTTCATGCGACAGATGCTAATGCAGCCTCAGGTTTTTGCAAAGGGTCGGACGCGCTCGGCAGATTCCTTCAAGTCGGGATCGTTCGGCGCCAGTTTCAGTCCGCGCTCGTACGCGACAAGCGCTTTCGCATATTGCTTCGACACCTCGTAGTCGTAACCGAGCATACGATAAATGTTCACGTCGTCCGGCGTCTTCTCAGCAGCTCGTTCCAACGCGAGAATCGCCTTCGGATAGTTCTTCGTCTGCGTGTGTGACACGCCGAGTAGGTACAAAGTCGTGCTTCTTGTGTCTGGCTTCGTCGCATACGGTTCAAGCACGGTAGCGGCCCGCGCGTACTGTTGTGCGCGAATCAAAGCCTGGGCTAAGAGTGCGGCTGAGTTCTCATCAGGCCGTAGGCGCGCGAGAGATTCACCCGCACGAATGGCCGACAAAAAGTCACTTTCCGCTTTCGGGCCTGACGCCGCGGCGCCCCGATTTAAATATGAATACGTCAAAAGCGACCAGGCATCGGCTAATCGAGCGTCGCTCGTCGTGGCGCGGTTGAGCCACGCTATTGCTGCATCGAAATCCTTCCGTTCATACGCCATCCGGCCGAGATAAAAAAGCGAAGCAGTGTTTTTCGGGTTGGCCTTGACCGCGGCGTTGAAAGACTTTTCTGCGTCAGCAGTCTTGCCGGTCTTGAATTCCGCCACGCCGCGATAGTAGAGAACCAACGGATCGGGAGTCTTGCCAGGTCGATTGATGATCGAATTCAGCAACGGTATGGCTTGTTCAAAACGCTCGGCGTGTACGTAACTTTCCGCCAACGCATCGACGGTGTTCGGATCTTCTTCTTTCGCCGCGCGCTGCAGATCCAAGGCCTTCTGCAGATCGTCGGCAGCTTCGGCGTATTGCTTTAAATAGAACTCTGAAAAGCCGGCGATCTTCCACGCTTCAGCATTCGTCGGATCAGCGGCGGCGATCTCTTTCGCCTCTTTCGCGGCGGCCGCGTACTGTTTCTGCTGAAACAACTGAAACGCGTGCGTCGTGTCACTGGACACCGGCGCCGCGCCGACTGGCTTCGTAGGTTTCACGTCGAGCAGGGGCGCGTTCTTGTTCGTTGCCGGCGCGGGTGTCGGTTCGGGCCCCAGAAGGGTTTCGGGTGGCTTCACCCGCCGCGGCCGGGATTGCGCCGCGGTGAATCCGGCAGCAGCCAGGGCGGTCATCGCGGCGATTACAAGCAAAAGGGTTCGATACATGGGCGTGATTCTTTCAGATTTCGGCGGAAACTAACAAGAGGAGAGAAAGTCTCGTATTCGGATGCGGGCTTGCAGGGCGCGGTTTACTTGTACGAGAACAAAAAAGGCCGGCGCAATTAAGCACCGGCCTCGGAAGGTCATCCGCGAAGAGCTTAGAAATTAAGTCTCAACCCGAATTGGAATTGCCTCTGGTCGAACGCGGCGGTCGGCCGGCTGAAGTATCGGTCGCCGTCACGTTTTGCGAACGTGTTGACGTCCGAGAAGAAAGGAGACGCTGCCGCTTCGTTAAAGCGGTTGAAGAGGTTGAAGCCTTCGGCGATCACCTGAAGCTTAACCTTCTCAGTAACGCGGAACTCGCGGGTTACGCGCAGGTCGACCGACGCGTAGCCATGCGTGATGCCGCGATTGCGTCCCAGGCTGCCGCTCGTGAATGGCGTCGTCGGCAGGAACAACGATCCGTCCGCGGCAATCGCCGGCCGATCGTTCGAGCTCTGCAAGTCACCATTCGTATCGGTGCCCGTCAGAATGTTGAAAGGCCGCCCCGAAGAGATCTCGATGATTGGCGCAATGGTGAAATCAGCAAACACTCGTTCTGCAAAACTGCTGGAACCGCGCCACGAGCTTGGCGATGTCATAAACCCGCTGAACACGAACCGGTGCCGCTGATCGAACAACGAATCCGCACGCTCAGCGCGGAAGTTACGGTTGTCCTGTGGCTTCAAGAGGGTCTGCAAGTCGCTCGAGTCATCGATCGAATGTGACCAGGTGTATGAAGCAAGGAATTGGAAGTTGTTCGAGAACCGTTTCTTCAATTCCAGGTTCATCGCGTTGTAGCTCGAGTTGCCGTCGGAGAGCTGTGCGCTGACATCGCCGAAGGGTGATATCGGTCCCGGTGTGCGCAAGCTGTTGGCCACTGCGAGTCCGCCGTCAAACGTGGCCTTGTTAACCAGGCCTCCCGTCGCCGAGGTGATGAAAAAATAGTTCGGCGCGGACGGTCTGAAGAAGTTTGCGGCAATCGGATTAACGACGCCCTGGCCCAATCCATTCCGGCCGATCATTCCGGGAACGATGACCGTGAATCCCGGCGGACAACCTGCTCCCGGACACGCGCTCGGCAGCGTGAAGAACAGCGCTTCAGCATTGGACACCGGACTGCGCCCGGCAAAGCGACGGAAGTTCTCGATCAAAAAGTCCGTGCGCGGCGCATTGATGTCCTGCGGATGCGGCAAGTGATGCGCGCCGACAAATATATAGCTGGCAGAAAACGCCATGTCCTTTGAAAGCCGGCGTTCAATCGTGAAATTGCCCTGGTTCGCGTAAGCGTACTCAAATCTTTTGTCCACGTTGAGCGTGAACGGAAGGATTGGTCCAAAACCAACGAAGGTCTGATCGTTGAAGCGAACTCTACCGGGCAAATACTGAGCAGTCGTCGCAACGCCCGGCGTCGTGAAACCCGCCGGTAACGATGCGCACAAAGCATTCTGAGTCGCCGCTGAACAGACCGTGCCCTGGAAAATCTGGAGCAGGTTCAAAAGTTGGTTGGGCGCAGGATTGCCCGGCAGCACGTTCGTGTACTGTTGCTGCTGGGCGGCGTCTGCAATGTCAGAGTTGAACGCGACCGCGAGCAGCGGATGGTCGTAGTAGAGACCAAACGAGCCGCGCACGACTGTGTTGCCGTCGTTCGTCACGTCCCAGGCGAACCCAAAACGCGGAGCAAAATTGTTCTTGTCGCGCGGGAACCCCTGTTGCACGTTCATGACATCCTGCGCGGTTTGCAGGTCTGACGGACTCAGGGTGATGCCTGTAAGTGGATCTTTGAAGCCGATCGGAGGGATCGTGTCCGTAAGTTCGATGTCATAACGCACGCCGTAATTCAACGTAAGGTTCGGACGTACTTTCCATGAATCCTGTCCAAAGAACGCAAGCGGCCGATTCTTAATCGCGCTGTTCGGATTCCCGAAGCCTTCGATGAACACACCCGGAAATCCAAGGCCGTAGGCCTGTACCGGAAGAATCTCTGGAGGCACACAAAATGCCGGGCGTGGAACGGTCGCGCAGGCTGCCTGATCCGCGGCCGAAAGCGCGCCGATAAAGTTGTTTAAGGTACTTCCGGCGACTGATCCGAAGTTGAACAAACCGGGGAAGTTCAAATCAAAGCGCGCGGTGATGTCGATAAAGTTAAAGTCTCCCCCAAACTTCAAGTTGTGATTGCCGACGGCGAAGTTAACGTTGTCAGTGAACTGAAAACGCTTCTCAGTTCGATCCACCGGCGAGAACGGATTCGAGCCCATGAACGCGGCGCCGGAAATCTGAATGGCGGTTCCGGGAATCTGCGAATCGAAGGTAGCTTTGCGGCGTCCAAAACTGAAACGGCCTTCATTGACGATCCTGCTCGACAACGTTGAGGTCAGCGAAGCGGCGAACGAGAGATCGCGCAACGTTTGAATACCGGTGCGCGAGAAGTCGTTCTGGCCAAGCGTCTGGTTTTGCGACTCGTCCTGGATTCCGGTCAGGTCCGACGGGTTGTAACCGAATCGCATCACCAACTGATTGCTGTTGTTGATTCGATGATCGCCACGGAAGCTGAAGTAAGTCGTCTCTTCCGAAATCGGAAAGACACGCAGCAGACTGTTGAGTGGGCGAAACGCGATCGCGTCGCCGTTCGCATTTACCGTCGTAAAGCCCGGCAGCGCGAGATTGTTCGCCGCCGATGGAATCGGCGCGCCGGTAATGAAGAAGCGTCGCCCGATCACCTGGCCGGCCGGAATCGCTCCACCCGGACTGATCAACGGGCTGGTGCCGTTCAGACCCAATTGACCACCAGACGAAGCGAAGGTGGCGTAGGTGATCGCACGGCCTACCACCAATCCGCGCGCCGCTGGGTCGGCGATCGTGCCGGCGCGGGCCAACTCTGAGCCGATGAAAGCTACTTGCGCAGGCGTTAGGTTCGTGTAGACATTCGTGAAAGGCAGGAAGGGCGCGCCAATCGTGATGCTGCTGCCCAAGCCCGCGGAGACATCCGAGGTAAAGAACCCGGATTCCTGCCGGCGTCGTTGCTCAAAGCTGGCGAAGAAAAACGTACGATCCCTGACGATCGGACCGCCCAGCGTGGCGCCGTACTGCGCGCGCGTGAACGGAGGCTTCTTGCCGGGATCGTTGTCGATCAGCGGCGCAAAAGCATTGCGCGCCTGAATCGATTTGTGGCGGATGAACCCGAAGACGTTGCCGGAAAACTCGTTGGTTCCCGACTTCGTAACCACATTCACGATGCCGCCCGTGGCGCGGCCGAATTCAGCCAGGTACGAATTCGTCGCGACCTGATATTCCTGGACCGCTTCCTGCGAAACTGTAGAGCGAGACGCGTTGACGGAATTATCAGTGAAGTCAGCGCCATCAACCTGCACCAGCGTTGAGCGTCCGCGTTGGCCGCCGACGTTAATACCCGAAGTAGGCGCGGGCCCGATTGGCCGGCCGTTATCGCGGCCGACGGTTGAGAGGGTCAATGCGAAACCGGTGGCGCTGCGCTCGTTGATTGGCAGATTGTCGATGCGCGCTTCTTCGATTGTGTTGGCGACCGTCGTGCGACCGGTTTCGACGATGGGTTGATCCTGAGCCGAAATGTTTACCGTCGCCGCAATGTCGCCTGGCGTAAGCTCGACGTTTAGATCCGCGCGCGCGCCGACCGTCAATTTGAAATTCGACACGACAGCCTTGCTGAATGTTGCTGCCGAAACTGTAACTTCATAGTCACCCGGCGGCAGGTTCACGAGTTGGTAATAGCCTTCGTCGTTCGTGGTAGTGTCGCGCGAAAAGTTTGTCGCCGGGTTCCGGGCTGTGACTGTTGCGCCGGCAACGGCTGCGCCTGCCTGGTCGCGAACATAACCCTGCAAGTCCGCGGCGGTGGCTTGCGTTTGAGCCATCGCGGCCCCTACGCACACAATCATCGTGGCACAAATCAACAGAATCCGGATCGACGCTAGGCGCCAGTTACTGGAAGAAAACATTTGCCGTTCTCCTTCTTCGTTTACGAAGTCGTGTCGAAGCTGACTGAATCAAATATGAAAACTTTGAGAGAGCTTTGGTTTCAAGCGCGCGGCTCTGGGGCTATGGCTCCGCGCTCAGAACACTGCGAACCAGCAAGTGCCGCCATCGGCGATTCTCACTCGCAGCAGGTACATGCGCGCTGTTTTTACCCCAAAACTGCGATTGTGGCAAGGCTTTAGTGCTGAATCCGCCTTTGCATTCGACGTGGCCCGCGTATCTTGCGCGCGATTTCACGGGCGGGACGTCCGTGCCGCTCTATTTAAACTCCTGGGCCGACGAGAAGTTTCGTTTCGGCTGCGAGCGGGTGGCGCGGGCGACTCGCCTGCGCACGGTGTCACTCGCGCCGAAAAGACGGATCGCGAAATCCGCAACCCCCGGAGCGAAGGCCGCCCGGCGAATCAGTGAGCAAAGCCGCAAGCGGGAGTTGAACTGCCGCTCATACGCCGCGCGATACTGCTCAGACAACTGTCGGAGCATCAGGTGGTTTTCGAGTTCGCTTAGTTGGGGCGCGATCGTGTTCGCGACGAGTTCGCCACTTTCGAATGCCATCAACATCCCGCTGCCGGTAAACGGATCGATGAATGAAGCTGCATCGCCGATTGTGAGAAGCCCCTTGACCGGTGTCGGCGAATGGCGACCAAAACCTTCGAGTGAAACAGCCAGCCAATCCGAGTCAAGCGCGGCCTCAACGAGCGTGTTTGAAGCGCGCTGATTGCGACAGACGATTTCGCGCACGACGCGATCAGGATTCGATTGACACCCGCGTACGTCGCGCGCGTTGACGATAAAACACAGATTGCTCAAACCGTTTTCGATGGAGCTGAGTCCACCATAACCGCCGTGATAAAAGTAGATTTCGCATGCACTGTTCGCGACACCTGTGTTTCGAAGATGCGCTTTGAAAGCAACCAGCTCGCGCTGTTGCGAGCGCACGCCGCCGCTTTTTTCCGTCATGCGGGCCAACATTCGCGAGCGACCAGTGGCGTCAATCGTAATCGGCGCGCCCACGAGTTCTTCAGAGTTGTGAGTTTTCAGAGTCACGCCCGCGACCCGGTCGTTCTCAAAGTTCAAACTGGTAACGGAAGTCTCTTCCCGAACATCGACGCCGGCTTCGGCAGCGCGTCGCAACAGCCGCTCGTCCATCTCCGCGCGACTCAGCCCCAGCGCAACGCCGCCCTTTCTGAACCAGCCGCTGGGAACGGAAACGCTGGCGCCGGCCTGCGAATAAAAAACTGTTTCGATTATCGGGGAGGGACTACTCGCCAGCATTCGATCCGAGACGCCCAGCCGTTCGAACTGCGTAATACATTCCGGCGAGATGAATTCACCGCATAATTTCGGTCGGGGAAATTTCTTTTGTTCGGCGAGCAGCACGCGGGCGCGTCGCAGCGCCAGATGAATCGCCGCACTACAGCCCGCCGGACCCCCACCGGCGATGATTACGTCGTAAGTGCGAGATTTCTTAGCCATAATCGCAGCCGTTTAGAGGCCGACTGGTCCGGCCTGCGCGCACAAGTACGCGCTCTAAACGTTATTTCTCCCAGAGGGAGGGCACTCCCGTCAAAACCAAACGGGCCGGAAAGTGCTCTTGAACTCTCACGTTCTGCATTCCGGCTTTGTGTCCGAGCGCTTCCAACTCGTCAGCCTTCCAACCTTTTAGAATGGACAGCGCACCATCTTCCCGTATCAGCCGGTTGTGCAGAAATAATTTTCCAAGCGTCGTGTAGAAAAAGTACGCCATCCGAGATCGATGAAGATCGATAACAAATACTCCACGGGCCGCCACGCGTCCCATTTCGCGTAAAAGGTTGACGGCGCCTTCGTCGTCGAAATGATGCAGTGTCAGCGACTGGATCGCGTAATCAAATGCCTGGTCGGCAAACGGAAGCCGCAAGCCATCCCCGCGCACGGAATGAATTTCAGCAAACTCTCGCGACTCTTCAAGAATCGACTTCGCGGAACGCGCATTCAATTCGAGTCCGACCAGCCGCGCCGTGCGATTCGTTTCCCGTGACCATTTTGCCGCGACCCGCAGCAACTCGCCTGAGCCCGCGCCCACGTCCAAAACCGAGAACGATTGCAGATCTCGTTCTTCGATTTCCGTCAGAAACAAATCCTGCAGGGTCTTCGCATCGCCCAGCCAGCGGTTAACTCGCCGCAGCTCAACCAGGCAGCCTTCATACTCTTGAGGCGTGTACGTGCCCTTGTCTAAATTTTCCGGCTCGAGGCTGCGGTGACGAAAGCGTTGTAACACGGTTTCAAGTTTCAAGTTTCAGGTTTCAAGTTGATTAATCCGGACCTGAAACTTGAAACGTGAAACTTTAAACTTTCCTAATCACCAACGCACTGTTCTTTGATCCAAAGCCAATGCAGTTGCAGAGCGCTGTGCGCACTGTGGCTTCCCGCGCCGTGAGAGGAACATAGTCGAGATCGCAATCGGGATCAGGCTCATCAAGATTAATTGTTGGCGGGATGATTCCCGTTTCCATCGCGCTCAATGTCGCGCCCAGGCCCGCCGCGCCGCTGGCGCCCTGGGGATGTCCGATCTGTGACTTCGTTGCGGACATCGGAATCCGTTGAGAGTTAGAGTTCAGTGCGATCTTCAAGGCGTTTGTTTCAATGCGATCGTTCAACATGGTGGAAGTGCCGTGGAGATTTACGTAATCAATATCGCTTGATGTGACCCCGCCGTCCTGCATCGCCAGCGTCATAGCACGCGCCGGCTCGTCGCCGCCTTCCTGCAAACGCACACGATGATAAGCATCGCACGTCGATCCATAACCGATGATCTCCGCATAGATCTTCGCCCCACGCTGTTTCGCACTCTCAAACGTTTCCAGCACATACATCCAGGCGCCTTCGCCCAAAACCATTCCCGATCGATTACGCGTAAACGGACGCGACGCGTGCTCGGGATCATCGTTCCAGTCGGTTGTCAGCACTGTCAGCAGGTTGAAGCCGGCCAGAATTCCCGGCGCGAGTGGCGCGTCAACGCCACCTGCCAGCATCGCGTCCTGTCGTCCCAGCCCGACGTGTTGCGCTGCGTAAGCAATTGCGTCGGTCGAGCTCGTACAGCCAGTCGAGACGACATGCGAGAGTCCGCGCAGTCCGAACGCCATTGAAAGCTCGCTCGACAGAGTTCCGTGCGTGGCCGCGGGAATGATGTAAATGCTGGCCTTTGAATGCGAGCGGCCGTTGTACCAAATGGCGTAATGCTCTTCGACGAACGGCAATCCGCCGCCGCCCGTGCCCAGCTCCACTCCAATCCGTTGACGTTCTTCAACCGAGAGACTGTCGGTCTCAAGGCCCGCATCCTGAAAAGCTTCGCGCGCGGCCGCTAAAGCGAGCGGCACTGTGCGCGGCACGTGCTTGCGATCCTTCGCGTTGAGCTGTGCCTGCCAATCAAAATCGCGGACTTCGGCCGCGATCTTCACCGGCGAATCAGACACATCGAACGACTCGATGCGCCGCACGCCGCTGACACCGTTTTGCAGTGAGTTCCAGAAGGCTTTTCGGCCATTGCCGATGGGCGTGACACACCCCATGCCGGTAATGACAACTCGGCGCGGAGCTTTGAAGCCGTTGAGCATTGGCTAGGGGTCAGGGACGGCCAAGGATACACCCCGCGGCTCAGGCTGGCCAATGACTGGCCGGTCGATTGCCATTGCTTCTTTAATAATAATCGCAGTGGTTTAGAGGCCGGACTTGGCCGGCCTGCGCGCACCCAGTGCGCTCTAAACGGGGCGGTGCGATGCTCAAGAAATGTTTTGATAGGTAAAGCCCGCTCCGCGCTGAAGCGGCCAACGATCGGCGATGAACTCCAGACCCAACCGCGTGATGCCGTCGGTTGCGACTTCACGCGAGCGAATCGCCGCAAAGATCGAGACAGGATCCGTTACGCTACTGATCCGGAGGACGCGACCAACGCCGACGTCAAGATTGCTGGGAATGCATGCTCCCAAACTGCTAATCGCTTCGGTAACGGTGTGTTCCTGCAACGAAGGGTTACCGTTTTCGTCCAGCGTCTCAACCAGCACTTCCAGCGGAATGATCAGGCGCGCTTCTCTGCGTTCTTTCTGCGCGAACGGGCGTCGCGTCAACCTCCAAAGAGAGCCTTGTCCTGACTGCATCGGAAGCGGCTCAAATCTGCGCGTCGGATCCTCTTCATAGCTGGCCGGAGCGTGCTTGCCGATGAACGCGACGCCGATGCGGAACCAACGCGGCTCCTGGCTAATGACATGGATGTGGCGCACCAATCCCCAAACGGAATACGGTTGCGCCTCAAATTGATCGTAGCAACGAAGTTGATGAGGAAGCGGAATCGAAACATGCACCAACCGTCCAACTTCAATCGGCCGCGTCAGAGTGAAACCAGCGCCGAACTGATTGACGTCAACGAGGCGGGCTTTTTCAGTCCATTGATATTCGGCGCTTTCTCGACAAGAAACAGTAACCGGCAGCTTCAACCGCAGGCGCGCGCGCACCCGCACTAACCCCTTAGTTCGTTCCAAATGAATGTCCTCCTTGTGGTCGCGAGGCGGGACAAGGTGAGCGGGGATTCTGAGTATAGCTAAGAGAGCGTCACGATGGTGAGGTCAATTTGCGCGATTCAGCGGCAGAAATGGCCGTCACTGTTCGGCCTTACGCAGAACTTCGGCGCCTTTGCGAATGTCCTGGCTCATGCGAACGACCGCGTCAATGTCGGCACTTGCGCGTTCAGCTTCGGTAACATTAAAAACGCGCACACGCTCGAAGACGGGATTCGCAGCAAATGCTTCAACCCGAGTCATCAGTCTGTCAGTTAACACCCGCAAGTCATGAAGTTTTGAAACTTCGCTACGTTCCACCTGCGTTCCTTTTTCCGGTTCAGGAAAGCTCAGAAGGGATTTTAAACGCTGAGCTCGTTTCTTGACTTCGGCCGCAGTCGTTCTGATCTGTGGGTAATCCGGCACCGGAGCAACACTCATCAATTGCCGGAGTTTGGTGCTTTCAACTTGCAGAGACTCAAAGTCGTTGGCGATGCGTTGCCAATCAACTTCGGTGAACTCAGTGCGTTTCGGGCGCTCGCGTTTGACGCTCCTCAGCCCTACCTGACGTTCTTCGAGTGTCGGTTGACGGCGGACCTGAGCATTGCTGCCGAGAGCTGCAAGAACCAAAAACAGACTCACCCCAAAGCCAGTCCTGAAGAGTCTTACGATGTTGAAGCCGTGCATGACTCTAAGATCTCCAAAAAGATTATCGAAGAGTTAGCAGAGATTATTCGACCTTGGTTCCGCACTCGTCGCAGAACTTTGCATCAGGCTTTAGATTGTTCTGGCATTTGGCGCATTTTGCAGGCGATTGCGACGCGCCGCATTCATTACAGAACTTCGCGTCTGCCACTATGGCCGCGCCGCACTTGACGCATTTCCCAGTCGCCGCTGACGTCGCGCCACTGCCTTCCGAAACGGTTGCACCGCGCTGTTTCATTGCGTCAGTCATCGCGCCGGCCATCACGTTGCCGACGGCGAAGCCCGCTCCCAGGCCCGCACCCAATCCCGCGCCACCACTCGGGTTTTGCGCCGCGTCGCGCATTGCCTGCGCCGCTTCGAATTGCGTGTATTTGCCCATGTCGCCGAGCACACCCATCGAGGTGCGCTTGTCCATCGCCGCTTCGACTTCCTGCGGCAGCGAAATGTTTTCGACGACGAACTTCGTCAGCTCAAAGCCGAGCGATTTAAATTCGTCCTGGAGTTTCTGTTTCGCGAAGACGCTCAACTCGTCATAGTTTGAAGCGAGATCAAGCGCCGCGATTTTGGATTCGCCGAGCGCGTCGGAAAAACCGCTCACCAGAGTACGTCGCAACTGGCCTTCGATGTCTTCCGTGACGAAGCGAGCGTTCGTGCCGGCGACTTGTTTAATCAACTCGCGCGGATCGCCGACGCGAATCGAATAGATGCCGAACGCGCGCAGGCGGACCATACCGAAATCCGAGTCGCGCATCATCACCGGATTCGACGTGCCCCACTTCATGTCGGTGAACTGCTTGGTGCTGACGAAATACACTTCCGATTTCATCGGCGAGTTGAACCCATACTTCCAGGCGCCGAGTTTCGAAAGGATCGGAGTGTTGCCGCCGTCGACCGTGTAACGGCCCGGGCCGAACACATCCGCGACCTGTCCTTCGTGGACAAAGACTGCCGTCTGCGATTCGCGGACGATTAGCTGCGCGCCGTTTTTAATTTCCTGATCGCGCACCGGAAATCGGTAAAGCATCGTGTTGCCCGAGTCGTCAAGCCACTCGATGACTTCGATGAACTGTGCACTCGGGCTAAGTCGGTCAAGAATTCCCATCTGTGTGTTCTCCTTAAATGTCGTGGCTAGCATTATACGGCGAAAGCGCGCAGCGGGTTCAAATTGAGGGGCACAAGTTGTTCTTGCTCCCCTCTCCCTTTGGGAGGGACGAAGTAACCTCGGGACGACCTGTGTCAGTACCGAGAGCGGTAGCGACCGGATCAAGCGGCCAGTGAGAGGTCAAAAGTCGAGCCTGGGAGTCGTCCTATCCTGAGCAGCGCCTGATCCCGTCGCTACCGCTCCAAGTACTGACACGCGGAGCCTCACGAAAAGAGGTAAGTTCTTAATCTTCCTTAGTCGCTATGCCGCGCACCCTCACCCCGGCCGTCTCCCAGAGAGAGAGGAGTCAGCGGCCCTTGCGTACGCGCGGTTCTGACACGCACAATGATCAACGCTACCAACCCTCCCGCCGTATCAATCAAGCAGTCGTAAATCGAGGCCGTGCGCGATGAGACGAAACTCTGGTGGAACTCGTCGCTCAGCGCGTAGAGCGCGGCGAACGTTAACGATACCGCGAACCAGTGGTTTCTCAGGAAGTCTCGGGGTGAGGTGCGGAATGCGCGCGCTGCCAGCAGAGCGAGGATCGCATACTCTACGAAGTGACTGGTTTTTCGGACTAAGCCATGAACGATCGCCAGCCCTGTGTCAGTGGCGTTCGGATAAACCCAAAGCACGAGCGGCCGAAGAACTGAGGAGGTGTTTGAACCGGAAAACAGACCGGAGGAGAAAACGAAGATTGCCGCCGCCCATAGAGTTAATGGACCATAGCGCCAGAGTCGGTTTCCGAACGGGGATGAATTGCCCGCGCGCGACGCGCGCAAAGTTTCTTCGGTCATCGAGTGAAGCAGAGTAGCCCAGGTTTGGCAGTCCGTACCACGTGGGCAGCCTCACTCACTCATAGCGAAGCGCTTCAATGGGATCGAGCGCCGCCGCCTTTCAGCAGATGCGGAACGAGGGGCGCGGGCGCCGTGGTCGTGGCAAACAACCGTTAGTGTGCTGGATTCCACCTGCCGCTACCTCTAAAAATTTCTGCTTGACAGCTAGCCCACTCACTCCTACTATATCGAGTCTCGATACATCGAACTTAGACACAGACCCTGCGGATGGCGAAACAGAAAACAGATCCAGATCCGGCCTCGTTGTTGCCCCTGCGGCCCTCGGTATTCCACATTTTGTTGGCGTTGTCAGATGGGGACCTGCACGGCTACGGCATCATGCAGGAGGTGGCCGAACACACTGCCGGTCAAATCAAACTTGGTCCCGGAACTCTGTACGGCACCATCAAGCGGCTAGTCAACGATCGTTTGATTATCGAAGCAGAGGAAAGGCCTGATCCTGAAATGGACGATGAGCGGCGCCGTTACTACCGGCTGACTGATTTTGGTCACCGGGTTTTGAAGGCTGAGGTGCAACGGATCTCAAACATGGTTTCCGTCGCGCAAAGAAAGCGGCTCATCCCAAAAACGCGAAGCTAATTCACGTGAAGACGTTTTCATCACGACTGTTTCAATTAATGTTGGTGGCCTATCCGCCGGAATTTCGGCGCGAGTACGGACCTCACATGGCGCAGGTGTTTCGCGACTGTTACCGCGCAGAGCGGCACGCCAAAAGCCGGCTGGGCATCGGGCGGTTGTGGGTCCACACTTTTATCGATCTCATCCGAACCGCTCCTTCTGAACATTGGGACAACTTGAGAAAGGACAACTGGATCATGAATAAGCTGCGTAAGAATGGCATTGCAATCCTCGTTACGCTCGGGATCATCATCGGCGCATTTTTCTTACTCTCATACGGAAGAAGGAATGAAGTGTCATGGATTCTAACCGTCGGTTACGTGCTGGACGCGCTGGTGACCGCCGGTGTGATAGGCAACCTGATCGTCTTTTTGCTGATAATGATCACACGCTTTAATCCACTGCGAATCGCACTTTGGACCCTCCTCGTGGTCAATGGACTTCTGCTAATTCTCAGCGCGGTTATCGGGAGCCGCGTCGACCCACAGTTCAAGTTGGCAACGGTTTTAATTGGATATGTGGTGAGTTTTGTCTTTTGGTTCGGGTTGCATTGGATGTGGGCGCAGAGACAGAGTTCGCTGCCGGCGGCGACCTGAAAAACTCCCCGCTCAAATAATCAAGCAGAAGGAGAATTCATGAGACGGCTATTAATCCTAGCTGTATTTTCTCTCGCCATTTTTGGGCAGAGTGCGAGCAGCGGTTCGTTCTGTTTTGCCCAGGCTAATGTAGACAAAGCAGGCTCGCCGTCAGAAACTGCCGCGAAATCCGCGCAAGTCGATGCGTTGCTCGCGCCGCTCAGCCAAGGCACTGTCCCGGGCGTTGCCGTGCTGGTAGTTCGCGACGATCAAGTTCTGCATCACAAGGGCTATGGCCTGGCGCGACTCGACACGAAAGAGTCTATCGGCCCCGAGACGGCATTTGATCTGGCATCGGTATCGAAACAGTTTACGGCGCTGGCCGTGATGATTCTGGCCGAGCGAGGAAAGTTAAGTTACGAAGATCCCCTGTCGAAGTACTTTCCCGAATTTCCTTCCTACACTCAGAAGATCACCATCAGGCATTTGCTTACGCACACGTCAGGACTGCCGGATGTGATTAACACTACCTGGTTCAAAGCCGGCTACACGCCGGCCGCGAAAGAAGTGGCCGCCTTGATCAAGAAAGAGCCGAACGCAAAAGCTGCAGCCGGCGCGAGATTCGAATACAACAATGCCGGTTATCTCCTGCTCGCTCTGATCGTCGAAAAAGCGTCCGGCCAGGCATTCGCGAAATTCATGCAGGAAAATATTTTCAAGCCGCTCGGAATGACGCACACGGTTATCTGGGACGAAACGAAGCCGAAGATCGAACACCTCGCAGTCAGTTACGCTCCCGGGGACAGTTCTTTCCAGCCTATCGAGCCGGTGTCGGACGTCTTCATCTTCGGAGCCAAGGGCGTCATTTCGACGACCGGAGATTTGATCAAATGGATTGAAGCTTTGGACACGCCAAAACTAGTCAAGCCTGAAACACTGCGGCTCGCGTTCACGCCGATGAAACTCAATGACGGATCTGAAAGCTTTTACGGATTCGGATTTGGAATCGGCCGGGAGAATGGCCTCGCGACCATTGAGCATCCCGGCGGGTATCTTGGCTATCGCACAAACATCAAGCGCTTTCCGTCGGAACGCACGACGGTGGTGGTGCTATCCAACAACGCTCAATTGGACGGGCTGACTATGGCCAGGTCGATTGGCCGAATTTATGTCGGCGACAAAATGGTTATGCCCGCGGCGAAAGTGAAGCTGGATGTGGCTGTCCTGCATGGTTATGCCGGCAAGTATGAAAGCGCAACGCCCGGCACCGAAGGCTTGGTTCTTGAGATTACGGTCGAGAACGAGGAGATCTTCATCACTTCGCCAATCAGGCCGAAGGCAAAACTGATCGCCAAATCCGACACCGAATTTAGCATCGGCGAAGGTTCGGCTACCGTAACCTTCAAAAAGGATGACAAAGGCGCGGTCGCGGGGCTTAGTCTGAAGAGTCGGATGGGGATTATTGAGGCGCGCCGGCTAAATCGATGAAAACGTTGCTTACAACGCCGAGGCGCCCGAAACGATTTCGATGATCTCGCGCGTGATGGCGGCCTGGCGCACGCGGTTCATGTTGAGCGTCAGCGACGAAATCAATTCGCCGGCGTTCTTTGATGCCGCTTCCATGGCCGTCATGCGTGCGCCCTGTTCGGACGCAATCGACTCGAGTAACGCGCGGAAAATCTGCGTTTCGACCAGGCTGGGCAACAGCCGGCTGAAAATCTCAGCGGGCTCCTGTTCGTAGATGTAATCTTTCGTTTGCGCAGCGTCGGTTTCTCCGGTTTCGGCTGTCTTCGAAATTGGGAGAAGCTGCTCAGTGACGATGCGCTGCGTCAGGACCGATTTGAATTCGGCGAAGATTAGAAAGACTTTGTCGATCGATTTGTCTTCAGTGAACCGGTTGATTACTTCGTGCGCGACGACCAAAGCTTCTTCGAAGTCCACGCGGCCTTTGCCGGTCAGGCCGATGTATTCGGTCGCGATCTTCGCGTCACGCCGGCGGTAAAAATCGCGGCCCTTGCGGCCCACTGTCACCCACTCGATTTGTTTGTCCGGGTTCGCTTTGACGAAAACCTGGGCGGCTTTGATCAGGTTCGTGTTGAAAGCGCCGCATAAACCTTTGTCGGCGGTAACCAGCACCACCAGGTAACGCTCGTCGCCGCGCTGATCGAGCAGTGGATGGTGGAAGTCTTCACTCGTTTGGGCCGCGAGTTCACCAAGCACCTGATTCATCTTGTCGGCAAACGGACGCGCGTTGATCACGCGATTCTGGGCGCGCTTCAACTTCGCCGCGGATACCATCTTCATCGCCTTGGTGATCTGCTGCGTGTTCTTGACCGACTTAATGCGCCGGCGAATGTCTAATAAGTTTGCCATTAAGAATGAGTCGTATGGGACTCAAGGTCGTGTGGGACCTATGGGTCGCATCGCTTAAGCCGCAACCGCCTGTGCCCGCTCCGCCCACGTCTGCGCGAAATCCTTCAGGCCCTGGTGCAAGTCCTTTTCAACTTCGGCATCAATGTTTTTCTTTTCGCGCAGGGTCTGCAACAGGCCCGGCTGCGAGTTCTCTACAAAGCGCTGCAGCTCAGTCTCGAACGCTTTCACGTCCGGGACCGCAACGTCGTCGAGGTAGCCGTTGTTCGCGGCCCAAATGATCAGCACCTGTTTCTCAACGTCCATCGGCTGATACTGCGGCTGCTTCAAAATTTCCGTCAGCCGTTCACCGAGCGCGAGTTGCGCCTGCGTCGCTTTGTCCAGATCCGATCCAAACTGGGCGAAGGCCGCCAGCGCGCGATACTGCGCCAGCGAGAGTCGCAAACCGCCGGCAACTTGTCTCATCATCTTGACTTGAGCTGCACCGCCCACGCGCGAGACGGAATTACCGACGTCGATTGCCGGACGAATACCGGCGTTGAAGAGGTCCGCTTCCAAAAATATCTGACCATCGGTAATCGAGATGACGTTGGTCGGAATGTAAGCCGAGATGTCACCCGCCTGCGTTTCGATCACCGGCAAACTTGTCATCGAGCCGGCACCCTTTGCATCGGAAAGTTTCGCCGCGCGCTCAAGCAGGCGCGAGTGCAGGTAGAACACGTCTCCCGGATACGCTTCGCGGCCCGGCGGACGGCGCAGCAGCAGCGAAATCTCACGATAAGCCGCCGCCTGCTTCGAAAGATCGTCGTAGATAGTCAGCGAGTGCTGGCCGCGATCGCGGAAGTACTCGCCCATCGCGGCGCCTGAATACGGCGCCAGGAACTGCATCGCCGCCGGATCCGACGCCGTCGCTTTGACCACGATGGTGTAATCCATTGCGCCGGCGTCCTGAAGCGTCTTCACCACCTGCGCCACCGTCGAAGCCTTCTGGCCAATAGCGATGTAAATGCAAATTACGTCTTTGCCGCGCTGGTTGATGATCGTGTCAACCGCAATGGCGGTCTTTCCCGTTTGCCGGTCACCGATGATCAGCTCGCGCTGTCCGCGGCCAATCGGCACCATCGAGTCGATCGCTTTCAAACCAGTCTGCAGGGCTTCCTTCACAGGCTGCCGATCAACCACGCCGGGAGCGATGGTCTCAACCGGATTGAAGTCCTCAGTCAGAATCGGGCCGCGGTCGTCAACGGGATTTCCCAACGCATCCACCACGCGCCCAATGAGCGCCGGCCCGACCGGAACCTGCATGATGCGGCCGGTGCGCTTTACCAGATCGCCTTCTTTGATCTTTTGAAAGTCGCCGAACAGCACTACGCCGACTTTGTCTTCTTCAAGGTTGAGCGCCAGGCCACGCACGTCGTGCGGGAACTCCAGCAGTTCGCTCGCCATGACCTTTTCCAGGCCATGAGCCTCAGCAATGCCGTCGCCGACCTTGATCACTGTGCCGACTTCCATCACGCTCACGCCGGCTTCAAAGTCCTCGATCTGCTTGCGGATAATTTCGTTAATTTCGTTTGCTTTGATTGGTTCCATAATTAGTTCTTTGTACTTCGTGCTTTGTACTTGGTTCGCAATCGAACCTTGTGCCGACACGTCAAAGTACCAAGCACAAAGTACAAAGTTCGTTTTTTAGCCCGCCATTCTTTCCTTAATCTGCTGCAACTGACTGCGCACCGATCCGTCGTAAATAGTCGAGCCGATGCGCGTCACAAGCCCACCGATCATTTCCGGGTCTTGCTCAAAATTCAGCCGCACTTTTTTCTGCGTCACAGACACCAGTCTTTCACTCAGCCGTGCCTGGATTTCGTCCGGTACCGGCCGTGCGGTGGTGACCGTGGCGGCGACCATGCCGGCGCGCTGGTCGAGTATCTCGGCGAATTTTTGATTGATTACAGGAAGCTCGGTCAAACGCTGATTATTCAGCAGCGTCTTCAGGAAATTTGCCGTGGTCTGCTGTGGCTTGGCGCGCTCGATTAACTGCTTGAGCACCGCGCGTTTCCTATCCAACGGAATCGTGGGATTGCGGAACACTTCCTCAAGATTCGCATTGGTTAGGATCAGTTCCGCCCACTGCTGCAACTCTTGCTGAATTTCTTTGGCTTCGCCGCGATCGAGAACGACGTCGGCTAAAGCCGCAGCGTAACGACGCGCGATAGTCTGGATACTCATTGCGGCGCGCCTCCCAATTCCTCAACGTTGCGCGAGATCATGCGAACATCGTCTTCCGGCCGCATTTCACGCCGAATGATGTCTTCCGCCATGCGCACCGAAGTCTCCGCGGCGTAAACCCGCAAATCGTGTTTCGCGGCTTTGCCCGCGCTTTCGATTTCTCGTTTCGCCTGCTCCCCGAGTTTGACGATTTCCTGTTCAGTCGATTTCACGATCCGCTCGCGCTCTTCCGCGGCTTCGCGTTGTGATTGCGCCCGAATCGTGGTGACCTCGGTATCCAGCCGCGCCAGACGCTCTTCGACTTCTTCCAGCTTCTGAAGCGCCGCGTCGCGCTCTATCTGGGCGCGCTGCAGTTCGCGCTTGATCTGTTCACGGCGTGTCCTGAAGGCTTCGCCGAGTCTCACTTTGCGCGTCAGTATGTAAACCAGAATCGCGACGAACACGAAGAGGTTGACGAACTTCCACAGCTCGAAACCGGGATAGTCCCACCAGGCGCCGCCTTCAGACGCGAAGATCATTAACGATGCCAGGTTCACAACCATGCGTCAGTTCACTTCGCCCCCGCCCACCGGCCGATTCAACACTCGTTCACCAATCTCGCGCGCGATGCGAAGCGATTCACTGTCTAAAGTCACGCGGGCTTCTTGGACTTGTGTCTGGATTGTTCGTTTCTCTTGCGCGATCGATTCTGAAAGTTGCTGTCGCATCTCGTTCAGCTTACCTTGCCGCTCTTGCATGGCCGCGGTGCGTTCCTGCTCAGCCAATGCATATCCTTCGGCCCGCGCCTGTCGCAGTTGTCGTTCGTAGTTCGAAACTTTCTCGCTGACATCGGTCAGGATTTCCTGCGCTTCGCTCATGCGACCGTGAGTGCGCTTCTCGCGCGCTTCCAGAATTCGGTTGATTGGCTTGTAAAGAGTTTTGTTCAGGATCCAAACCATCACCAGGATGATGATGACGTGAAGGATCAGCGTGCCGTCAGGCACAAGTTGAATTGAGTTTTCGGCAAACCCGAGCGGATAAGTCATCTTCCGTTGTTAGCTGGGAAAAGGTTCCTCAGATGCGAATCCTTGATTCTCTCGGGATTCGATCTCACAGGGGACTGAAAAACGTCTGCCCTACTTAAGTGACCCAACTGCACTTGCGTCTGAAACTCTGAAGGCTAACACGCGATTTTCAAACGCGTCAAGGCGGGTTGCTGCCTTGCTTGACATCACTTCACGGCGTCGCTACGCTAAGTGTTTTCTTAAGCGAAGGGATTTCTGTCTATGCCGAAGCGAACGTTTCAACCAAACAATCGACGCCGCGCCAAGACGCACGGGTTTCGCGCGCGCATGGCCACCAAAAACGGCCGTCTCGTGCTCAAGCGGCGCCGCGCGAAAGGCCGCAAGCGCCTGACCCCGTCGCATTATTAGAAAGTTGATCGCAGCCACGGATGACGCGCCGGCGAAATTGAGCTTTGCGCTGCCGAAACAGCGCCGGCTGCGCGCGCGGGCTGAGTTTCAGAAAGTTTATGCCGAAGGGCAGCGCTATGACGGCCGCTTGATGGCCGCTTTTTTACGCGCAAATGACGCGGCTGAGCACCGGCTCGGCGTGACGGCGTCAACCAAGGCCATTGGCAAGTCGGTCGATCGTACGCGCGCGAAACGTCTGCTGCGCGAGCTGTTTCGTCGCAGCCTAACTGATTTAGGAGCGCTTCGGCAGCGTTACGATTGGGTCATCAACGCCAAGCGGTCTTTGCTGACTTCGACTGAAGAACTGCGGTTCAAAGAGTTTCGTAGGATTGTGGAGCAAGTGGCGCGGGCGGAGCGACAGTAGCAAACTCCCTCTCCCTCTGGGAGAGGGCTGGGGTGAGGGACGAAGTTAGCGGCGAATAACTGAACCCATTTTTTTAGTTGTGTGGTGCGTGAGGAGAAGAACTTATTTTGCGAGTTACGTCGCTAAGCCCTCACCCTAACGCTCTCCCAAAGGGAGAGGGGATCGAACTACCACCGATGCGGTTCATACTCGTCTCAGTTTTGAAATTTTATAAAGCAGTAATCTCACCGTGGCTGCCGCCGTCCTGCCGTTTCACTCCAACTTGTTCTGAATATGCGCGTGAAGCAATTGAACGTCATGGTGCGCTGCGCGGAAGCGGCATGGCCGTCTGGCGTTTGCTTCGGTGTAACCCTTTCTGCGCGAGTGGGCACGATCCGGTGAAGTAGGTCTAGTGAAGTCACAACAACGATTCATTTTTGCGTTAGTCGCGTCAGCCGCGGTACTGATTGGCTGGAATTATCTGTTCCCTCCCATTCCGCCGCCGCCGCCCAATGCCAACGCGAACGTCAACGCGAACCAACAGGTCGCGCAAGCCTCGCCGCAATCGACGGCACAGGCGTCTGCCCAGGCTTCGCCGACAACCACGCCCCAACCGGCGGCGACCGCGACGCCTTCGTCCGCCCAGCCAGCGGCTTCACCGACGCCAACACCCGAGGTTGTTCCGCAGCGCAAGATTCGCGTCGTCACTCCGCTTTACGAAGCCACCTTCGACACGCGCGGCGCAGTCGCCACCAGTTGGATCGTAAAGCAAGTTAAGCGCAGTGACGGAACGTTGCGAAAAATCTATGGTGAAGGATCGACGCGTGATAATCCAAAACCGCTGGAACTCGTAACGAAGCGTCCGGAGTCAGTGGCGGCCGAAAAGACTTTTCAGCCATTTCAAGTCGTAACGGGTGACGCGACGCTCGATAGCTTACTCTCCGGAAACAACTTCAAGGTTGCCGCCCCGGTTGCAAACTCTGGCGATGCGACGGTCGATGTGACGTCTGCTGGTCAATCCATCGTTTTCACGATGAACGATCCGGCGACCGGGACTGATGTCACGAAGGAAATTACTTTCTTCCCCGACCGCTACCTCACGGAGGTGAAGGTTAAGGTCGTCCGCAACAATCAGGCCCATCCGGCCAAACTCGCGATCGGACCAAGCATCGGCGATCAAGGCATCGCGCATTACGGTTTCTATCTCTATCCCCCGGAAGGCCTCGCCATGATTAACGGCGAAGCGCGCCGCATCCCTTCGTTGGAAGTGCACGCTGACCGCCGCAACACCGGCACGATTAACTGGATGCTGGAAGGCATCGGGTTGAAGTCGCCGGTGGCGAAGCCGGTCGATCAAGAGACGATCGACGGCCAGGTGCAATGGGCTGGCGTCGATGACACTTATTTTGGAATGGTCGGGGTGTTAGCTAAACCGGCGACGGGCCTCGAATACCGTACTGCCGTCTACGAGCACAAGTACGACGGGAACACGGAACAACGATTTCTGGTCACCGGCCTGCTGCCCGTTCCAACTGACGGATCAAAAACAGACATCTACATTGGCCCGAAAGACCACCGTCTGCTCGACGAAGCCAGTGCGCAGGTTCGACAGGCGGGCGGCCCACAGGTCGATCTGGGCGAAGTAATCAACTACGGATTTCTCGGGAGCATGCGGCGCGCCCTCGCGATCCCAATCCTTTGGGCCATCGAAAAACTTCAGCGCATAACCGGCAGCTACGGTGTCGCGATCATCCTCTTCACGGTTTTCATTTACTCGCTGTTCATGCCCTTGAAGTGGGTGTCATCGCGCAAGATGAAAAAGGCGCAGAAATACGCGCCGCGGATGAAAGAGCTGCAAGAGAAGCTCAAGGGAATGAAGCAGACCGATCCGCGTTTGAAAGAGTTGCAGATGGAGCAACTGCGTTTGATGAAAGAAGCGAATCCGCTCGGCGGATGTTTGCCGCTTTTGATCCAGATGCCTTTTCTTTTTGCGCTTTATACGGCCCTGACCATCTCGATCGACTTTCGTCAGGCGTCGTTTTTGTGGATTCCTGATCTTTCCGCGCCTGAGCCTTACCTGCTCGGTTTTATTCGCACGCTGCCGGTTCTTTTCACGGCTTCAATGATCGTCCTGCAGTTGCTGACACCGGCGCCGTCGGCCGATCCGCTGCAGCGCAAGATGATGGCGATCGGCATGCCACTCTTCATGCTCTACATTCTGTGGAGCGCGCCCTCGGGACTGCTGCTTTACTGGCTGGTTGGTAACGTCGTGGGATTCCTCCAGCAGATGCTGATCAATCGTCTTACTAAAGAACCGGAAGAACCGCCCAAGGACGAAAAGACGGCGAAGAAGAACAAGCCGAAGAAGTTGAAACCGGCGGAAGCTTAATCGAACTTCTCTTTCACACCTCGCTTCCGCGAGGTGTCCGCACAGCTCACATTCCCTAGAAACCGTTTTAACGGTTTCAGCGAGAAAGTCGTTGAAACGACTCGCCGGCGACCGCGTTTGTCGCAGCCACCTCGCTAAAGCGAGGTGTGAATAGGAACCCTGGGAAGCACCTTTCTGGCCTTGAGGTTTCAACGTCGAGTCTTCGTTCCGAGCTTTTTGCCAACCGCGTAATGCAGACTCACCACTCCATCTGAATACTTCTTCGTTGATAGCAGCTTCAGCGGCACTGTGCGCTGGCTCGGCGCGATCAGCGGAATCCCCTCGCCGATAAATACGGGTATGACGCTGATGATGAATTCGTCGATCTCGCCTTCGTCGAGAAACGAAGCGATGATCCCGCCGCCACCCATCATCCAAATGTCTTTGCCCTTCTCAGCCCGTAAGCGTCCAATGAATTTCTTGATTGGTCCTTTCACGAACTCAAATCCGGGCAGGACTTTCTTTGGCGGCCTACGACGTGAGAAGACGTAGTTTCGAATGTTGCTGCCATCGTCGGGAATTTCGATTCCTTCTTCGACGAACTTCACCGCCGTGTCGTAGGTCTTTCGTCCATACAAAATCGTATCGATGGATTTGAAGAACTCGCCCATACCGTAGTCTTCGGCCTTGGGCCGCGGGCGATCCAACCAATCAACCGCGCCGTCCTTCCGCGCGATGAAACCGTCGGCGCTGGTGGCAATGGTCACGATGATTTTTCGTTTTGGCATGGCGGCTCATAATTTAACCACAGAGGACACAGAGGAGTCAGTACCGAGAGCGGTAGCGACCGGGTCTCGACACTACAAATGCGTTTGGGCTGACCAGACCCGGTCGCTATCGCTCCCGGTACTGACTTCTTTGTGTTCTTTGTGCTGAAAAACGGGTCAGCGTTCGAGGGCTCTCATCTCATTGGTCAATACGCGTCGTCCCGAAGCGTCGGTATCAACTCGAGTTTCACCAGGACTGGTGAACTTCTGGATTGGAGGTCTCGCGGGATTCACAAAACGGCGTTCGTTCATCGTCATCAGGGGTTCCGCGGTTTTCTGCGACTCCGCAAAATCGAAGGACGGGTTGTGCCGGAGACATTCTGTCGTAGGTTGTTGCGCGAGCAGGATCGCGACGCGCTCGTGTTGAGGACATGAGCCCATCGTGACCTGATTCGTGTCCGAATCGAGGTCAACAATCGCGACGTCTTCCGGCTGAGCAAACGATTTGCCGCCCAGCTCAGGTCGCAGATCGACGGCGGACTTCATGAAATCCATCCAGATTGGCAGCGCCGCATCCCCGCCCGTCATTCCCAGTTGTTCGTTGTCGTCGAAGCCAACCCAAACTGCGACGACCAGATTCGGCGTGTAGCCAACGAACCAACCGTCGCGCGAGGTGCCGGTCTTGCCGGCGATTGCAGTGTTTTTAAGCAAACCACGCGCGCGCGTCGCGGTGCCGTGGTCGATTACGCCTTCGAGCATGTTGGTAACGATGAACGCCGTACTGGGCTGAATCGCTTGCGCGCCGGGCTGAACTTCGTCTGAAAATTTCACTATGCGAGGTTCGATTCGTCGTCCGCCGTTGGCAAACACAGCGTAGGCCGCCGCCATTTGCAATGGCGTCACTTCGGTTGTTCCCAAAGCCAGCGCCGGAAACGGCTCCGGGCGCGGCAAGCCAAAGTCGCTTGCGACGTTTGCCGTGCGGGCGAGTCCCGTCTGCATCGCGACATCTACGGTCACAACATTCAGCGAGTTGATGAGCCCGTCGCGCATGGGCACGTCGCGCATTGAGAAGCCGCCGCCGAAATTTGCCGGACGATATTTCGCAGTGCCGTCGTATGTGAACGATCGCGGCGCGTCGGTGAACTTCGCGAGCGGCGAGATGCCGCTCTCCAAAGCCGCCGCATAAACGAATGGCTTGAATACTGAACCCGGCTGGCGCTTGGCGTCGGTCGCGCGATTGAGTTGCGATTCTGCATAGTCCCTGCCTCCGACCATTGCCAAAACTTCGCCCGTTTTCGGATCGAGAGCAACCAGCGCCACCTGCGGAGTTGCGCCGCGCGCTTTGTAAGTCTCGTCCAGCCGCGCGAGCTGTTTTCTGATCGCTTGTTCGGCGACGGTTTGCAGATCGAGATCGATGGTGGTGATCGTGGCATGCGCATCCTGCGCATGGTTCACGGGCGGGACGCCCGTGCTACTAAGCCGATTCGCGTAGTCAACAAAGTAGGGCGCTGACGATTCACGCGCCGGATCGAAGTTCGCCAGCGACAACGGTTCCTTCGCGGCCGCGGCCGCTTGCGCGAGAGTGATGTGGCCGTCGCGCACCATTGTGCCCAGGACTGTGTTGCGTCGCATGCGTGTTTCGTCGGGCGAACGCACCGGCGAATAACGCGCAGGGCTTTGGATCATTCCGGCCAACGTCGCCGCTTCCGCGAGCGTTACATCCTTCAGTTCTTTTCCGAAATAGACGCGCGCTGCCTGATCGACGCCGCGCACACCGACGACATTCCTCTGTCCCAGGTAAACTTCGTTGCTGTACAGCGCGAAGATGTCTTGCTTGGACAGCCGGCGCTCCAAACTGAATGACAGCATTGCTTCGGCGTACTTTCGCCGAAACGTCCGTTCCGGGGTCAGGTAACTGTTCTTGATCAACTGTTGCGTGATGCTTGAGCCGCCCTGGCCGATACGTTCTTCGCCGGCGTTCCGAATCAACGCGCGTCCGACGCCGAAGATGTCCAGGCCGTGATGATCAAAGAAACGGCGGTCCTCAATTGAAGTAATCGCGTGCACCAGCACCGGCGGAATGTCTTTGAAAGTGAGTTGCCGGCGCGCGGCGCCCTTCGTGAACGCGTCGTTCGTGAGCGACTCAGCCGCGAGCGTGAATGAATCGAGCGTCACGTCGTCACCCGTCAGCTCGGTGATGCGGCCGACGCTATCGAAAGTCACACGAATTGCAGACGGAACCGCTTCGCGCCCGCTCGGCTTGATCTCGACTGCGGCGTCTTCAACGCGAAAGCTACCGTTCCAAACTTCGCTCACCGCATCGCTTTCAATATATCCGGCGCGACGCAGCGCGACAGCCAATCCATCGCGCGTGAGTTTTTGCCCGGGTCGAAGCGTTCTGGGCGCAGCGTAGATTCCGGCGCGGCTGGTGAGATAGCCCTGCGTCAGGCGTTCATCAACCAATCGCGCGTACGAGCGGTAAGATCTGATCAGGAGAATAGAGAGCGAAATTGCTGCGATGGCGCAAACGACCGCCGTAATTCGTAGCGTGCGACGAAACACAAGCCGCTTGCGCCAGCGTCTGGTAGCGGCTTTTTGCCGCCGTTGAAGCACGGCGTTTGAAAGAGAAAATTTGTGGCTTTGCTTCTGTCCCGAGAGTTCTCCCGTCAACAGACGCAAAGCCACCGTGGCAAGCGCTGAGCGATCCATCAGTTCAATCCGTTAGCTCTAGGAAACGGTGAATGGGGGTGAAATTCTTGGAGGGAACAGATCAGCTCAATAATGCTCTCGATTAGGGTTAGCCCCATCCGAGCAAGTTTAGAGCCACGTAATTCGAGCAGGTTTAGACGCCGACTTCTGCGGCGATTTGCACCCTTCTCCGCAAGTGGAGAGGGGATGGGGGAGAGGTTAGGTGCGGCTCCCACCCCCACCCCTTTATCCCCTCCCCGCGTGCGGGGAGGGGAAACCGGACAAGGGGAGTTGGGATTCCGGACAAGTCGGGCACCTAAAGCTGGGCCGAGGATATTTGGCCCAGGGACGTGCGCTCGATGAGCGATTTGATTTGGTCAATGGATTCTGCGGCAGCTTCGTACCCGAGCCTAACCAGTTCGTCAGCGCGCCGCGTCTGATCCCAGCGAATGTGACCGACTTTTGGCGAGATCAGTACATCAGCGTCAGCGCGGTCCTGATTAGCGACTATTTTCTCGACCGCGACAAAGACGTGCGCCATTACACCCATCGCTGTTTTCGGCCGCCGAAAGAATCGGGCTCCGTCGAAGTTCACGTCGCTCGCGATCACGTAATCCACGTCGAATGCGCGCACGTGACTGATCGGCAGACTCGCGACCAGGCCTCCATCAACCAACCACCGGCCGTCCGGATCGCGAACGGGAACGTAAAACGCCGGAATGCAGGTGCTGGCGCGAATCGCAAACGGGACATCGCCTTCATCGCGAAGGACGACCGCCGAGCCCCTGTGCAAATCCATCGCCAGCGCAGCGAATGGAATCTTGAGGTGCTCGAAACGCGTGACCGGCAAGATAGCGCGCAGAAAAGTCTCCATGCGCTTATTCGATTGCAGCCCAAGACGTGAAAAAGAAGGCCGGCCCATGTGGCGCCAGCGAAACCTCTTCGCCAGCTCTTCGAGTTGTGGAATTGAAAGCCCCGCGGCGTATGCGCCGCCAATCAACGCGCCGGCCGACGCTCCCGCGATCGCGTCGATTCGAATGTTGTTTTCTTGTAGCGCGCGCAGCACTCCGACGTGCGCGATGCCGCGCGCGGCGCCGCCGGAAAGGGCGAGACCGATGCGGGGCCTTTCGGCGGTCGGTGAATCACTGCCTATCTTCACTAGTCATTCCCTGTGCTTTGAACTTTGTGCTTTGTGCTTGGTCTTTTGTCGCCGCTAGAGTGATGAAGAGAAACGCGCCGGCGTCGCTGATAGTCAAAGCACAAAGCACCAAGTACAAAGATCGTTTCTTTTCAGACTGGATTAAGGACAACGATTTCTGTTCCCGGCTGCTCGCGCAGTTCGTCAACGAATTTGTCGATTTCGGTTTCGATCTTTTCTTCCGTTAACTCCCGTTCGATTTGCGGGCGTACTTGTTCCAGAGTCGGAACGATCTGGCCACTGTTTCGCAGGCGTCCGTACTTTTGATTGTAGCGGTCCTGAATTTCTCGATCAGTCACGACGGCAAAGGCGCGGAAACGAAAATCGAGGTACTGCTCGACCATGACACGGTCGCGCAGAATCAGATCGAGTTGCTCACTCGTCAATCCGACGCGAGTCATCTGTTCTTCGAGTCGCGCCCCGGATCCAAATGCCTGCGCAAGCTCGTTACGTTTCCTGATCACCTCAGCATCGCGGGCCGCATTCGCTTCGGTCGTGTCGGCGCTCGGCAGCTTGCGCGCCTCCTGCAAAATCAGCAGTTGATCTTCAACCAGTCGCAAGGCGCGATTAAGCTGCGCGGAACTGGGCCGCTCAGAGGATGGCGTGTCGGGTTCGAGTGCCAGTTGCCACACGAGATCCGAATAGGTAATGAGATCGGGCGTCGCGCGTGAACCGTTCGTGACGCTGGCGACCATTTTGTCGGGAATGGTTTGCGCTTGGGCCGCGGCGCAAAGAGCGAAGAGCAAAGAGCAAAGGGACAGGAAATGAATTGAAAATTGAAAAGTGCAAATTGAAAAGTGCAAATTGCGGCAACGCGTGTTCGGCTTTTGGTCTTTGGTTTTTGGACTTTGTCCTAAGACCAGAGCCCGAAGACCCAGGACCAAACACCAAAGTCCTCGATTTTCGCTTGTCATTTTGCGCTTTTCAATTTGCATCGCTTTTCTTTTCCACTCTTTGCTCTTGCGGCTTTGCTCTTACCCGCTAAAACGTCTGACTAAACCTGAACTGGAATTGTCCCTTCTGAATCTGGAACACGGTCGTGGTCGGATTAAGCGTGTTCAGATTCTGTGGAATCAAGAACCGCGAAGGATTCAAAAGAAATCCGTAATCGATGGCCAGTGCGCCGCCCAGGGGAGTCTTGAACCGGAAACCGAGCCCCACCGTATGACTCCAACGCACGCGCAGGTTTTGCGCGTTCACATCTTCGACGAAATTGCCCGATGGTGTGATTGGCTTCCGGCTGAAGATGTCGCCGATGCTCCGGAATACATTGCCGCCGTCATAAAACGGCACGATCTGCACGTCGCGCGTCAGCGGGATGCGCGCTTCCAGATTCGCGACGACCTCAGCGTTGCCGCCGATCGGAACGGTGAACGGATTGATGCCGATGAGATTGCCTTCACGATCGCGAAACTGTCCCTGCGGCACGATCACCTGGCGCGGCCCGGCTTCTTCAAACTTATAGCCTCGCAGCGTGGTCGAGCCGCCCGAGAAGAACCGTTCGCTAATCGGAAGTAAGCGATCGAAATCGTCGAGCCGGCCATTGCCGTTGCGATCGCGCACGTCGAACAACTGCGCGAGACCGACCGTCACATTCGCCGCCAACACCGTCCCTCGCGTCGGGCCGCCAACTTTGTAATAGGTCCGGTACGTCGAAAGAAATTTCATGAACGAAGTGTTACCGCCCAGGGCTTTCGCCGCCCAACTGAAATCCGCCGACAAGAAATGCCCGCGCGTCGCGTCGGTCTGGTTGTAGCGGCACACCTCGCCGGAACGGATGCGCTCGTCCTCGCCGCTCACGACGACGCCGGGCAAACGCCGTTCGCATCGCTCGCGCGTATCCACGACAAACGATGTTCCGAAGCGCGACATGCGCACGACTTGATCGGGAATCAGGATGTCTTTGAGCAGCAGACTCTCAATGTTGCGCAGACGCACATCCTCGTACGTGTAGCGCAGGAACAGGAGACTGTGCCGCTGCTGGCTGAGGACCCGCTGCGTCTCAGCCGTGAAGGTCAAACGATCGATTTCGGGCTCGCCCACCCGATTGCCGAACACGTCGATCGGATTTCCGTCGGCATCCAGTCGCTGCACGATGCCGAACGTCCCGCGATCAATTGTCGAGCGGAAAAAACGCGTGATCGTCGAGTCGCGGAAGTATTGAAGCGACAAAGCGAGCGGTGCGAATTGGTCCTTTCGATACCGAGCAAACCGGGGATCGAGAAACTCGAGACGGACGATCTGCTGACGCTGGCTGCCGCGCAGGCGAATGGCCGCGGTGCGGAGCTTGTTCATGAAATTGACGTTCGTCAGCTCCATCAAACCGAGCGCCCCGGTGTCGGTCGAAAAGCCGCCGCCATATTCAATCACCCGCGGCTTGGTTTCTTCCACATCGATGACTACGTCGTATTTTTTCTCTCCCGTCGGCGTTTCACCCGCGGGTTGTTGGCTAATCAGAACCTGCCGGAACGCGTCGGTCATGTACAGTGCGCGCTCGGCCTCGGTGATGCGATCGGCGCGCAGAGGATCGCCGGGATGCAGCGGAACGGCGCGAATGATCGCATCGCGCTTCTTCCGTTGCGTGCCGGCGCTACCCGTCACGCCGTTAACCAAAATGTCGTTGACGATTGCCTTGGCGCCTTCTTTCGTCACGTTAAAGACGACGCGCACCTGTTCGTCGTCACCCTGCTTTGGCAATTCGTCCACGATGACGCGAATGTCAGCTTCGATGTAGCCTTCGCGCGCATACAGGTTCAGTAAGCGGGCCGCGTCGCCGCGCACCTGCGAACGCGAATAAGGCGCCTGTTTCACAATCGTGATCTCTTTTTGCAGACGCCCCTGATCGAAAACCGTCGCGCCACGAACTTCGGTTTCCGCGATGCGCGTCAGCGGCCCTTCCTCGACATTGAAAGTGATGATCAAATCCTCACCGGTCAGCGAAATACCCTGCAGCACCGTCACGTTCGCGGCGCGGTAACCGAGTTCAGTCATGTAGGCGTCAACTGTCCGCCGGTCTTCTTCCAACATCGCGTTACTGGTAAAGCCGCGCCCGAGCCCGCCGATAAATGGAAGGAACGAGAGGGCATTCGCTTTGCGCGACTTCAAATAATCGTAAATGTCCTCAGGCGCCAAGTTGTCAGTGCCGGTGATGCGGATATCTGTAAGTTTCAGACGCCGGTTCAGCGTGACATCGTAAGTGACGGTGACCGTGTGACCGGTGAGCCCTTCAGGGACCAGGTTCTGGCAGGTTTCGTTTGTGCCATTAGCGACCGTGGTCGGCGCGGCCGGTGTCACAGTGCAAAGGGCAGTCACCTCGGCAAAGAAGTAACCGTCCTCCTGCAAACGGTTACGCACGCGGCGCCCGCCTTCTTCAATCACCGAGATGTCCAGATTGCCTTCGCGCTTCAGCGGCAGCAGCTCGCGTTGGGTTTTCTCTTTGAGGTTGTAGTTCTTAAAAGCGATGTTAACGAACGGCCCGGGACTGCCTTCGAGGCTAACAGTGATCTCGTTCGTCTCAGGATTGCGTTCGACGCGCGGGTCCTTCAGCGTGGGCGAAAGAAAGCCTTTTGCCAGCAGCGCCTGCCGAATTCGGTTCACGTCTTCACCCAGGATGTCACGGGTAAAGAGCGCGCCGGGCTGCAGCTTCAAAGTCGGACGGACGGATTCCGCAGCGCCTTCGACGTTCAACTCCTTCGCGATATCAAAAGTCGCTACTCGCGCGGGCTCGCCCGGCGTAACCGCATAAATGACGCGTCGCCGTGTGCCGGTCGAGTCTGTCGGATCGGGTTCTTCACTGTGTTCGACGGTCGCGTTGTAGTAACCACGATCTCGCAGATAAGCCTGAATCTCGTCGGCGTTTCGTTCGATCGCCTGCGATGAAAATCTTCGGCCCGGCTCAAGCAGATTCAGGCGCGCGCGTATCTCGTCCGTCGCGATTGGGACACCCGTCGCCTCGCCTACGCGGACCGTGACGCCGGCAACCACCAGTTGTCTGGTTATGACAAAGCGGACGCGAATGGGACTGTTTGCGCTGCCAGGTTGAACTTCCGTGACTTCGATACGCCCGTTCGCGACGCGATCGGAAGCGAACAAATCGTGCAGCGATTGTCGCGCTGCGACGGCCGTGTATTCACCCCCGCTTCTGATTCGAACAATCGACAGGAATTCAGCCTGAGCAGATGGATCAGCCGGCGTGCCTTCGAGCACGACCTCGACGGAAGCAACGGAACGGCGTTCGTAGTCGCCGACCTGCGCATGAACTGCGCTACAAAAGAGGAGGCAGACTACAGACAGCAGGAGGCAGGAAAGAAAACGGCGCAAACCGCGGACGGCAGACGGCAGACGACAGGAAAAAAATACGCGCCGTCTCCTTCCTGCTGTCTGCTTCCTGCCGTCTGCCGCCTGTTTCTTCAAAATCTCTTCCTGAACCTGATTTCAAAACTGAAGTTGTTGTTGCGGTTGCTCAGATTCCGCTGCGAACCCTGTTCGTACTGCGCGATGAACGACAAACGATTCGAGACGCGATATTCGACGGCCAGGATTTGGTTCGGATCCGACGCCAGACTGGTCGAATAAGTCACCGTAACGTCCTTGCTGATGCGTTGTCCGACAGTAAGTCGCGCCGTCGGTGTCGTGCCGGCGCCACTGATCACGGGATTAATTTCCAGCCGGCTCAAGCCAAACAATTTGTTTGTGGCGCGCGATATCGGGGTGTTGATAATCGCATCCGTTAACAAGCTCGCCGCCGTGCCCAAGCCTGACTGGGCCAACACCGAAGTGTTCTGCTCACTCGAAGACAGACTTCCGGTAAGAATTAACGAGACGACGTCGGCCTGCGGCAACGCGGGTTCAGAACCGACTGTGGTGCTCGGATTCGACAGTGGTCCGGTGATGCCAACCCTGACACGATAGCCGCGAATCACTGATTCGCCCGCAATGTTGAGAACCGGATCGGCGCTAAGTCGTCCCGGAAAATCGACCAGCCCGCGCGTCAGCTCGTAAGGACTGTTACGGAAGTTCAGGGTGCCACTCGTCGCCGTTACCCGGCCTTGAATGACAGGCGCGCCGATCGGACCATCGAGGCGCAGGTTGATGGACGCGACGACATTGCCGAGGTTGTTACGCATCACGAGCGCATTGCGTCCTTCAACCCTGAGGCCGCTAAGCACGGCGGTTTCGGCAAACGAGAACTGGCCCCCTTCTTCAATCGTTGTCTCGGGCCGTTGATCGATCAGATCTGCGAGATCGATGTCCTTCGTGTACTCAGTCCGCTTCACGTTCACATATCCGGTGATGAACTGATTGGTCATGTCTCCGTTCAAAGAAAGATCAGCGGTGACGGTCGAGCGAAAATCTTTCGGATAGTTGAGCGTGACGTTCTCGCCGCGTGCGGTGAGGGCGAAACGTCCGCGCGCTGACCCGGCCAGCAACGCGCCGCCCGAAGCGGTAACTCTTCCGCCGCCCAATGTTCCGGTGAGCCGCTCGATCTGGGCCTGATTCGAATTGAATCGAATCAGCCCGGTCAGGTTCGAAACAGTTATGGTTTGGTCACCTGAAAAGACTGAGACCGAAGCGCCGGTCACTTCCGCGGTTCCCAAAAAGCGCGGATCTTCGTAGCTGCCGGTGATGCGCAGGAAGAGCCTAGCTATTCCCGAAGAGAAGACATCGGGTGACAGCCCGCTGAACACTCGCAAGTTTACATCGCCGTTGATGGCCAGGTTTTGCCGGCCGCCGGTGGCGGTGGCGACGGTTCCGGCAATCGTCACATTCGTTCCCGGACCGGTAAAGCGCGTCTCGCGAAACGTGATTTCGTTCCCCGCGAAATCGATGACCAGCGGACCAGTCGGCGCAAGCTGAACGTCCGCGACGCTGACGGTTAGTTCAGTGAACGTGGCTGAGCCGGTGAGACCCCGCCACGAAAAGACTTCTTCGCCCGCTTCATTCTCCGTCATTAGGTTGCCGGAGAGTTTCAAAGTGCCCGTCGCACGGCCGGTGACGGGAACTTGCGTTTCGGGCAGCAGGATTTTCAAAACCTGAGTCAGATCGGCGCCGGTAATATTCGACTCAACGACGGCGGGAAGTTTTTCATTTGAGAGATCGACGCGCGCCGTGACTGTCTGCGGCTGCTCGCCCAGCAGTCCCGTCGTGCTGAAAGTTACGTTGAGCTGTTTGTTCTCAGTGACACCGGCAAGTTTCAACGCGCCCGCGGGACGGCCGTCGACAGTTACATCAGTGCTGTCGGCGTTAAAATTGATTTGATACGAGGTGATGTCCGTGAGAATTCCTGACGCGGTGGCCGTCAGCTTTGCGGTGCCGCCGAACTTCGGCATCCCCGGGCGGCTCGCAAACGCCGCCAGCCGCTCGATCTGCACGCGATCGCCGTTGAACTTAACGTCGAAAGCCTTGGTTTCCGTATCGTACTTGCCGCTGCCGACGATGTGCCCGGCATCGAATGCCGCGTCAATGCTCTCGATGTTCACCGTCGAACCGGCGAAGGTTGCGCGCGCGGTCAGGCTTTGAAGTGGCTCGCCTATCAGACGTCCTTTGCCGAAGCGCAGGTCGGCGACGCCGGTCATCTTGTTTGGAATGCCGCTGATCTTTACTGAGCCCGACGCTTCCCCTTCGGTGCTGCCGAATTGGTCGCGCGTGCCGCCGGCCATCGGCAAGGCGGCAATCAGATTTGCGGTGTTCATCCGATCAAGCGTCGCGTCGATAGACGTGTTGCTATCGCCCACGCGCGGAATCACCAGCGCGAACTGCGCGCCGCCGCCGTTCGGCTGCATCAGCCGGCCGTTGTTCACACGCGTTTCAGTCGCCGTTGTTGCGATGTCCGCGTTTAGAGATCCGAGGTCGCGCCCGTTGACGATTAGTGAGCCGAGTTCGGCATGACCCGTGACAAGCGGATCCTTCAACGCGCCGGCTAGCGTGCCGTTGAAATTCAGTTTGCCGGCGAGATCAATTCCGTATGTGCGAAATTGCTCGTACACCTCGGGCAAGGCGCCTGACGTGATCAAAAGCCGCTGAATCTCTGACGCATCAGTTGAAGTAACATCGACGCGTAGGTTTGAAATAGGTTCTTCGATTGAGAACTGGCCGGAAGCGTTTAGCCTGGTCGCGGTCGTTTGCAGGTTCGCACGCTGAATTTGAAAGACCCCGCGATTGGCGGTGACGGCGACGTCGCCCGAGAGTGGCGCGAGATCGGTGGCGGAAGGCGTCCCCTGCAACTGCGCGTTCACGTTTCCGGTCGCAGTCGCCAAATCTTTGCCGGTAAAAGTCAGTTCAGCGCGGCCGGTGGCGCGGCTGGAAACGGGCACAGCGCGTCCCGAAAGAAGGGCGATGACCGCGCCGAGATCGAAATTGTTAAAGTCGGTCGAGACTCGCGATGTGCCAGTCTTCGTCAGCGCAATCGTTGCGTTGCCGCTGGCGCGTCCGTCCAACGCTTCAGCGACAAAATCTTTTAGCTCAATCCGATCGCTCGAGGCGACGACGGCGGCGCGCGCCGGGCCAAGTCTCATTTCGCCCAACACTCCGCCACCCAAACTCAGATCTGCGCTGGCGCGATACCTTCCGGAAGGCTCAAGCGCGAACGAGGGCCGCGCCAGCTTCACGTTCTCGACCTGACCATTCTCAAGCTTAACCGTTCCCGCATTGATGTCGTTGGTCGTGCCCTGCACGCGCCCGTTGCGAATCGCCAGCCGTACGCCCGCGATGTTGATGCTGCCGGTTTGCGCTCCCGATGCGTTGATCCCGCCGACCTGCACTTCCTGGACGGTGACGTTGGTGAAGTCGCCGGCACTGTTGGCAGAGATGTTCTTTGCGGTGAGCCCATTGATCGTCGCGTCTTTCGACTGAATCTTCCCGGCTTTCGCGGTCGCGACCGTCGCAGTCGTGACGCCGTTTTCGGATCTGACGCGAATGTCGTTGGCCTGGATCCCTGCGGCCCGTGCGGTTGCCGTGGTGAGCGTGGCGCCGATCAGTTGCGGAGCCGCAACGTTGAGAACTCCGCCGCGATATTCAGCAACGGCATCGCGCAGAATCAGTCCGGTGATCGTTGTGCCGTAACTCTTTTCAGCCGCCGCCCGCAGCTCACCGACCCAGCGGAAGTCCGAGCCCGTGCCCATCACACCGCCGGTCAATTGCACCCCGTTCAATTGGAAGTCGCCGGCGGTCAGAAGCTGCGCGACGGCGCGGCCGTTAAAGTCGTAGCTTTCGCCCTGGCCCGATCCTTTCGCCGTGACGTTCAGACCTTGCAGACGAATGTTACCGGCGGCTAATGCATCGGATTTCACGTCGCCATTGAGCTGATACTTGTCGCCTTCACCGCTGATCGTCGCGGTGAAGTTGCCGACGCCGCGCAACGCCGTGCCGGTAGCCAGGACATCCGAAAGCTGCGTGAGATCAACCGTCGAAGTGACGTTGAAGTTGTATTGCAGCTTTCGCCAGTCACCCATCACGCCGCTCAACGTGGCTTCAGCAACCGCTGATCGGAGCTTCAACTCGTGAATCTCCGCGCGAATTTGATTTACGCGTCCACGCGCTTCGATACCGATGTTGTTGATCGGCCGGCCGTCGTACGCGAGCGTCGAGTTAGTCGCGCTCAACGTCACCGTGTTCATCCAACTGTCAGACGGCGCGTTCGGATCGTCAGGCTGAATCGTCGCCTGCAAGTTGCGCGCTTCGCCCGACAGACTGTGCAGCGCGTCGCCATAGTGAATCAGCGCGTTCTTCACATCGATATGCGCCGTTGAGTACGCAAACAGAATTCGTTGGTTAGGTTCCGGCGGCGGCATCCGCAAGTTGCGAAAGTTGGATCGTCCGTTTGCGTCAAAGTTTACCCACAGCTCGAGCCCTTCGATCTGCAGATCCTTCAGGTTGATGTTGCGCTGGAGGTTGAGCGCGTACATATCCTCGATGCGCACGGTTGCGACCATCCGATCAATCTTGCCGAGCTTCTCTCCGGTTTGGGCGTCGTAAAGTTCGACGCCGAGCATCTCGACGGTTTGTGGCCCTACAGATACAACGGTGTGGAACTCGCGAATCTCTGCGCGGATCCCGTACGTCGCGAGGGTGTTCTTTACCTGGCCGGCGATGAACGCATCGACGTAACCGAACCGGTAACTCAAGAGGGCAATCAGAATGAGGGCAACGATGCCGACAGCGGCAACGATTGCGACAATGATCGTGTTGCGGCGATTGATGAACCGGCGACGGCGTTGTCGCGCAGGCGACGGCGACGCGCCAGGTTTAGTTTCGGCAGGCTCTTGATCGTTCACAGGCATTAACCGGCAGTCGCGTACACAGCTGAACAGTAACTGAGATTTTACAGGAGAGCCCGAGAGGAGAGGGCAGAGATTAGAGGCTAGAGGTTAGTTTCTCGTTGTTCGAGAATTGCCTCTGACCCCCATTTTGAGGATTCGACGCCAATCCATCCGTTTGCCGCCGTGATCTGACTGATCTCTTATAACTCTAGCCTCTGGCCTCTCGCATCGTTTCTAAACTGAAAACAGGGGAAATTCAAGAATAGCAATACCAGAGATTAGAGGCTAGAGGTTAGAGGCTACTTGGTAGTCTTCAAACACTAACTTCGTCCGGGATCGAACTTAGTTTTCGGAGTGTTCGACTACTAATCTCTGATCTCTAACCTCTAACCTCTCTGCCGATTCGGGGGAGCCGAGCGGCACGTTACCGACCACCTCCAATTCAAAACCTTCGATCGCGGAAATCTTCGGGGGGTGATTTGTCAGGAGAAGAATCCTTCGCAGACCGAGTTCATGCAGAATCTGCGCGCCAATGCCGTAGTCGCGATTGAGCCCGTAGCCGGTTTCCGCGCTCGCTTCGCGTTTGCTGGCGCCGCGCTCCTGCATCAGCGCGTACGTTCGTAACTGGTGAATCAGATCAAGACCGTGCTCGCTTTGCCGCAAGTAAAGCACGACGCCCTGACCCGCTTCCGCAATTTTTTCCAACGCGCGACGAAGCTGGTAGCCCGTGTCGTCGATCGTCGATCCGAACATGTCGCAGGTTACGTTCTCGGTATGGACGCGCACCATTACCGGATCGTCAGTACGCACGTCGCCCATCACCATCGCCAGATGCACGTCGCCGTTGATTGTGTTCTCGAAAGCGATGGCGCGGAACTTTCCGTAAACCGTCGGCAGATCAGTTTCGACCGCGCGTCGCACAAGCACTTCCTTTTGAATTCGATAACGAACCAGATCGGCGACGGTGATGATCTTCAGACCGTGCGTGACCGCGAAGTCTTTGAGCTGCGGCAGACGCGCCATGGTGCCGTCTTCATTCATGATTTCGCAGATGACGCCGGCGGGATAAAGACCGGCAATGCGCGCGATGTCCACGGCCGCTTCCGTCTGACCAGGGCGCACAAGCACCCCACCCTTCTTCGCGCGCAGCGGAAACACGTGACCCGGTCGCGCCAGGTCCTGCGGCTTCGTGCGCGAATCGACGGCCGTCAGGATCGTGGTCGCGCGATCGGCGGCCGAGATTCCGGTGGTCACGCCGCGGCGAGCTTCGATTGAAACCGTGAACGCGGTCCCGAGAAATGAAGTGTTGTCGGCAACCTGCGGCGCCAGATGTAATTCGTCACAGCGATCTTCAGTCAGCGGCAGACAAATCAGGCCGCGCGCGTGCCGCGCCATAAAGTTGATGACTTCGGGAGTGACTTTCTCAGCCGCGCAGACCAGATCGCCTTCATTCTCGCGGTCTTCATCGTCCACGATGATGACCATTCGCCCTTCGCGAATGTCGGCAGCGGCTGCGGGAATGGAAGCAAAAGACATCTGGGATTTGCGATTTCAGATTTGCGAATGTTGACTTGGTTGAGATTTTAACGCGTGCTGCGGGGATTTGCGACTGGCCAGCAGGAGAGCTGATGTTTGAGACTTCTCAGTCACACCTCGCTTTAGCGAGGTGGCCCAAAGATCATCCAAGGATCTGAACGGTGTTAACCGTTTCCAAGAAGCCGTTGAAACGGCTCATTCCGTCGCACCCGCGGTGCTGCCACCTCGCTGAAGCGAGGAGTGTCTGAGAATCCGTTCGACATACTTGGCAATCACATCGGCCTCCAGATTGACCTCGTCGCCTGGTTTCAACTGCGAAAAGTTTGTCAGTTCGAGCGTTTTCGGAATCACCGCGATCTCGAAATATTCGTTGTTTAGGTTAGCGATTGTGAGGCTGATGCCCTCGACCGCGACTGAGCCTTTTAAGACAAGATAACGGGCAATCTCTTTCGGATAGCCGAAACGAAAGGTCCACGAATCGCCGTGATTTTCCGAAGCTACAAACTTTCCGCGAGCATCGACATGGCCCTGCACGATATGGCCACCGAGCCGCGTTGCCGGTGTTACGGCGCGTTCGAGATTGACCGGCAAGCCCGCTTGCAGTTGGCCGAGCGTCGATCGGAACAGAGTCTCTTTCGACACGTCAGCGGCGAATGAATCGGGCGTCACGTCGAGCGCCGTCAAACACACCCCATTAACCGAAATCGAATCGCCATCACGCGAGCCTTCGGTGACGGTGTGCGCTTCAATGATGATGCGGGCGTCTTCGCCGCGACGTTGGACTTCGCGCACGCGACCGAGTTCTTCAATGATTCCGGTGAACATCTCAGGAGCGCGGGCATCCTGCCCGCTGTCAGAAGCCCGCGCGTAAGCAAGGGCGCTTTCGTATAACGTTAGCGAAGAAGGTAAACAACAGTCAGAACTACCAGGCCCAAGACCGCCGGCGCGAAAGAAAGGGCGACCATCCAGACCGCTTCATTCTTGAACTTGAACGTGAACGTTGGAATTCTCATAAAGCGGTCCTTTGCTTCACAATGACCATCATCTTCTGAAACACATCGTCGATCGACATGCCGCTGGAATCAACAATGATGGCGTCTTCAGCCGCGACCAAAGGCGAGTCCTCGCGCGTCGTATCGCGGCGATCGCGTTCGGTGATGTCGGCCAGCGTCTGTTCGTAGGTCGCCGCCGGATTATGTTCGCGCTCTTCCGCGAGCCGGCGTTGGGCCCTTTCTTCGATGGCTGCATCAAGAAAGAACTTTACGTCGGCGTTGGGAAAAACAACTGTCCCAATGTCGCGGCCGTTCATGACTGCTCCGCGCTCGCCCATCGCACGTTGCCGTAAGACCATCGCGCGGCGGACGGCCGGAATTGTCGAGACGATCGAAGAAATGTGCGTCACATCTTCGTCGCGAATCCGATCGGACACGTCATGATTGTTCAGCTTCACGCGTAACGAATCCGGATCGCCCGCGAGATCGATGTCGCTGCGCTCGGCCAGGACCCCCACCGCTACATCATCAGTCTCTTTGGTCGCAGATTGGATCACCGCCAGCGCGACGGCTCGATACATTGAGCCGGTATCGATGTAAAGCAGACCCAGCTCGCGCGCCAGCATGCGGCCGAGCGTGGACTTGCCCGAACCTGATGGGCCGTCGATAGCGATGATCAAAGGACGCGTCATCTGGGTGAAATCCGGACGAGGATATCACCATGTTAGGGGGATGAAAATCGCGAACTCCAATCGCGTGGGGGTGCGCGTGCGTGACTTTTCCACCGCGATTCCATAACCTTGCTTTAGCCCGGAAGCAAGGAATTAGAACCATGATTTTTCGAATCTCAATCTCGCTCTTACTTATATTCTCGATCGTTCTCTCCGCCAGCGCCCAGCAACCGACGCCGAGCCCTCCACCCACTGTGCAAAAACCAGCCGAGGCGTCGCCGGACCTCGACCAGGAAGACGTGGTGCGAATCACGACGAACCTGGTGCAGGTAGATGTCGTCGTTACCAAAGACGGTAAGCTGGTCACTGACCTTACGGCCGAGGACTTTGAACTCTACGAAGACGGCAAGCCGCAGACCATTACAAATTTTTCATTTATTTCTAACCTGCCCGACCGTCCCGCGCCGGCGGTGGCCGCTCCGCCCAAATCGAACGACAAGTTCGCACCGCCAGTGCTTCCCGCGAAGATTGATCCGTCTGCTCAAAGACGGGTCGTGGCCCTCGTGATCGATGATTTGGGGATGACAGCCGTCAGCATCCGCGACGTCAAGAAGCAGCTTAAGAGTTTTATTGACACCCTGGCTCCCAGCGATTTGGTCGCGATTATTCGCACGGGCGGCGACGTGGGTTCGCTGCAGCAATTCAGCAACGACCGGCGCCTGTTGCACAACGCGATCGATCGTCTGCGATGGAATCAATGTAGCCGCGCTGGGGTGCATGTTTTTGCGCCGGCCGGCATGGAAGGTAACGTCGGGCTATGCGCTCAGCCCCTCTTTAATACGATTAAGTCAGTCCAGTTCATTCTTCGCGGGATGGATTACCTACCAGGCCGCAAGTCAGTGGTGCTCTTTTCAGACAACCTGCCCATTCAAGATCAGGAATTTACCTCCGGTGTGAAATCAGGCAATCAGCCCGAAAGGGTGATGGAATCACCTTTAGCGGACGCCCCGTCGATGGCGGTCACCTCGAACTACTACCAGCAGTTGCAACGCCTGGCGGAGATTGCCATCCGTTCCTCGGTAGTGATTTACACGGTTGACACGCGCGGGCTGCAAACCACCGGCCTGACTGCGGCGGATGCTATGGCCGCGCCGAGCGCGATCGGACCCAATATGGGCGCAATGACAGCCCAGACGGCGGCGCTGAATGCGCTTCGTTCGCGACAGTTGAATGTTAATCGTGAGGGCGCCGATCTGCTTGCAAAACAGACAGGCGGTTTTCTGATACGCGATTCGAACAACTTTCAGCTCGATCGAATCATGGAAGACCAAAAGGGCTATTACCTGCTCGGCTTCCGACCGGCCCAGGAAACTTTCGACCGAAAATTCCATAACCTCAAGGTGAGGGTCAAGCGCAAAGGTTTGGAAGTGCGAACGCGCAAGGGTTTTTACGGTTACACGGATGAAGAGGCGCGCCCGGGAAATCCTTCAGTCGCGGACCTGATGAACAAAGCGCTCTTGTTTCCGTTCGGCACGAACGCGGTGGACGTACGCGTTTCCAGTTATTTTGTCGACGATGCGACTCAAGGGCCGGTGCTGCGTTCGTTTGTCCATCTCGATCCTAAGGACCTGACCTTTACAGAAGAGGCAGATGGTTGGCGATTAGCAAGAATCGATCTCAGGTCCGTATTGTTCGGCGATAACGGCAAGGTGATCGAGCAAAAGAACTTTACCGGAACGCTCCGTTTCCGCGGGGCCGAATATAATCGGGCGGTGCGGGATGGGGTGGTTCACGGATTTGACGTGCCGATAAAGCAGCGGGGCATCATGCAGTTTCGCGTGGCAGTTCGTGATGTTCCGTCCTCACGGATCGGGGCCGCAGGTCAGTTGGTCGAGGTGCCGAATCTGGAAAAAGGTGACTTGGCGATTTCCGGAATCTTCCTGCGAGGTTTAGCCGCAGAGCAAAAGACCACGGTCGCAGCCAACCAGCGCCCTCCGGCGGATGACGGAGAGTTAATAACCGCAGGTCCGGGCGTGCGACGTTTTCGGCAAGGTTCAACTCTTGTACTTGGCTATGCGATTTACAACGCGACAAACAAACCCCCGGTCGCATTAACCACGCAAATGCGGCTCTTCCGGGATGGGAAGCCAGTGCTTGTGGGCGCGGTGGCGCCCATCAGCCTTGAGGGACAAACCGATCCGAGTCGCATCATTGCCGCTTCCGGGCTGCAACTGGATTCCAAGATGGAGCCGGGCGAGTACATTGTGCAAATCATCGTCACCGACTCGTCGAACAAGAAACCACGTACGGCGTTGCAGTGGATTGATTTTGAAGTAATCAAATAATTGGGAGTTACCTTAGCCTTTCAAAGAGCAACTCACTCTCGCCGGCTTTGAGTATTACTCTGGAAATCAAATAGACTGACGCCGGTGACAGCAACCGACATTGAACCCATCCTGGATCGCGCGCTCGCCGGTGAACGACTGACTACCGACGACTGCACGTCGCTGCTCCAATCGCACGACGTCGCGAAAATCGGAGCCGCCGCGGACGAGATTCGTAAGCGCAAGCATCCCGACAATATCGTCACCTACATCATCGATCGAAACGTTAACTATACGAACGTCTGCAACGTCGTCTGCACGTTCTGCGCGTTCTATCGACGACCGGGCGCGCCGGACACTTATGTGCGCACGCTCGAAGAGATTTGCGAAAAGATTGACGAGACAATCGCGCTGGGCGGCACCGGCGTTCTGATGCAGGGCGGGCTGCATCCCGATTTCGGTATTGAGTGGTATGAAGATCTGCTGCGAAATCTCAGCGCGAAGTATCCGGACTTTCAACTGCACTGTTTTTCGCCGCCTGAGATTCACAACATCCATCTGATTACGGGTCTCGATTACGAAACGATCATGCAGCGGCTGAAGGACGCGGGACTATACAGTCTGCCGGGTGGTGGCGCAGAGATTCTTGATGACGAAGTTCGCAAGCGTGTCGCGACAAAATGCACGACGGACGAATGGCTCGACGTGATGCGAGCTGTCCATGGGGTCGGTTTAAAATCATCGGCGACGATGATGTTCGGGATCGGCGATCGAATCGAGCATCGCGTGCGACACTTGCAGAGGATTCGCGATCTTCAGGATGAAACCGGTGGCTTCTTCGCGTTTATTCCGTGGACGTTTCAACGTGAAAACACCGCGCTGGGGCGAAAGATTAAGGATGAGCCGACCGGAATTGATTATTTGAAGATGCTCGCCGTTTCAGTGCTGTTTCTCGACAACATTGAGAACTTCCAATCGTCCTGGCTCACACAGGGCCTGCGTCTGGGCCAGGTCGCTCTGCGATTCGGCGCTAACGACATGGGTTCGATCATGATCGAAGAAAACGTAGTTTCGGCCGCGGGAGCGCACAACCGCGCGTCGGAAGAAATGTTGCGTTACCTGATCACCGAAGCCGGTTTCGCTCCACAGCAGCGCGACATTCTTTATCGCCACGTGTCGCGCGCAGAGCGGGAAGCACGCGAGCAGGCATTCACACCTCAAACTGCGAACTCACGGCAATTGAAAGTAGTGACAGTCGCTTAGGACTCCCAGGGTCGAGCGCAGTGATTTCGTCCCGTTAGGGACGTTTGACAATAGCCCAGCGCTTCAGCGCTGGGATCGATTCACCAGGATAGACATTGAGCCCGCGGAGCGGGCGACAGAATCTTAAACGCTCTGTCGCCGCTCCGCGGGCTCTTACTCAAGAACGGCTCGGTGTCCCAGTCCCGACTAGTCGGGGCTGGGCTACTAAAAAGTACCCTTCAGGCGGACTTTACTTCGCGGATGCGGCGCCGGCGACGTTTGTTTTCGTCTTCCTCCGCTAACTGACGTTCGGGTTCAGCCACGAACAACGGCTCCATTTTAGAACCCTTAACGAGCAGGCCCGTTCCTTCAGCCGTGGGATTTACTTTGGCCGACAGGACTCGCGACACGCGCTTTGGCATCAGCGCCGGAGCAATCGCCGCGGCTGATTCAGCCAGAGCGACAATGTCACCACCGCCACGCCAGTGCTCGCGGACAACTGTGTCGTCAGTGCGACCGATCAATCGCAGCAGCGTCAAAGCGACCAGGAACAGATCGTCGATCTGCCCAAGAAACGGAATCATGTCCGGCAGAAAATCAAACGGGATAATTGCGTAGATCACCGCCGCGGCGAACAACGCGCGCTCAGTGACCGGCACGCGCTTATCAACCATCAGTCGCCCAGACAGCGCAACCATGTTCGGCAGGAACATGAGCAGATTCGTCATGCGGCTTTTAAGTTTGAGTTTGGACATCGTCGTAGTTAGTTGTCGGTGGTCAGTAGTTAGTTGTCAGTAGTTAGTTGTCAGTTGTCAGTTGTCAGTTGAAGTACGATTTCCTTAAGAGGCTCGTTCTAACCTTTTTCAAGGAGTCTAGTCGAGCGGCGCGTTGCGGAGCAAGCTTCCGACCAAACTAACTGTCGTGGTAAATTTGCCGGGCTTTCCAAACAACTGACCACAGACGACGGACAACTGACAACTCTTGTCTATTCTCGATCAAATTCGCCAACGTGCTGCTTCTAATCCGCAACACATCGTTTTGCCGGAAGGCGAAGATCCGCGGACGTTAATCGCGGCCGGCGTCGCAGTGCGACAGCGGCTGGCGCGAATCACCGTGCTTGGATCGGAAGATAAGCTTCGCGACGCGGCACGACAGTCAGGCGCCGACCTGGGAGGCGTCGAGGTGATCGATCACCAACGCGCGGGCGATTTCGACAAGATGGTTTCGCTGCTGTACGAAGCACGGCGCGCGAAGGGCATGACGCTCGACGAAGCGCGCAACGCCTTGCGCGATCCGCTCTACTACGGAAACCTTATGGTGCGTTCCGGGAGAGCTGACGGTTCAGTCGCCGGCGCGACGAACACCACCTCGCACACCGTGCGCGCGGCGCTACACTGCATCGGTGTGCGGCCAGGCTTCAAGCTGGTGTCGAGTTTCTTTTTGATGGCGCTGCGCGATGAAAGCGTCGGTCACAACGGTGCGATGATCTACGCGGATTGCGGCGTCGTGATCGAGCCGAGCGCCGCCGAGCTCGCGGAGATCGCCATTGCCTCAGCCGATTCATGCCGCGCCCTGATTGGCGCCGACCCCCGCGTCGCGATGCTTTCGTTTTCAACCAAAGGCAGCGCAAAACACAAACTGATCGACAAAGTTGTCGAAGCCACGCGTACGGTTCGGGCGCGCGCGCCGCAGATCGAGATCGACGGCGAGTTGCAAGCCGACGCGGCGCTCGTGCAGGCAATCGGTCAATCGAAAGCGCCCGGGTCGCCGGTCGCTGGCCGCGCCAACGTGCTCATCTTTCCCGACCTGCAGGCGGGCAACATCGCTTACAAACTGACCGAGCGCCTGGCTGGAGCAACGGCCATCGGGCCGATTTTGCAGGGCTTGGACCGTCCTGCGAACGATCTTTCCCGCGGCTGCAAACCGGAAGATATCGTTGACGCGATTGCGATCACTGCCGTCCAGGCTCAGGCGAGAAAAGCCGGCGGTTGAGTTTCTGAAGGCAACGTCCCGGCAGCCGCGCACGCATCAAACCCTCGCACACCTTTACCAGTTGAGGAGAACAATTTTGCGCCGCACTCTATTTATTATTCTTGGTTTGACGCTGCTGATTTCAGCCGCCGCCAGCTCACCAGCTCAAACTGCGAAGCCATCGCCGACGCCACCTCCCGAAGATAAAGAAGGCCAGGACCCGGTCAAAGTCTTTACCGAGGAGGTTCGTTTGCCGGTTGTCGCCACCGACAATGCGGGCCATTTCGATGCGGGTCTTGAGGTCGACGACGTACTGGTGTTGGAAGACGGCACGCCGCAACAAATCCGAAGCGTGCGGCATATTCCCGCGAATGTTTTATTGCTGCTCGATACCGGCGGTGGCGATTTAGCCGGTCTCGGCGGCATGGCAAAGCGCACCAGCCTGACGCGCGATGTCGCCCTGCGCGTGCTGTCGCTGATGCGGAAAGGCGATGCCATCGCGCTCATCCAATCGGGCGATCGCGCCGAAGTTTTGCAAGCGTGGACAGACGATCGAGTTCAGGTCGGACGTGTCTTGAAAACGAAACTGTTTGCGGCCAAGCGTTCACGGATCTTTGAGTCGATGGTGAAGGCGGCGCAACTGCTTTCCGATCGTCCGGAAGGCAGCCGGCACGTCGTGCTGATCACCGATGGTGTGCAGACACCCGGCGGCAAGATCGAAATGGCCGACGCGATCAAACAACTGACTGCCGCGCGCGCGACAGTTCATATCATCAGCTACACGACACTCGTCCGGCAGAAAGATCCCAAGCAACCTTCGAATGTCACCATCGGCCAGCGGCCCGCGTCTGAGAATCCGATCACGCGCAACGATCCGACTTTGCCGCCAGGTTCGACGCGCATGCCTTCTTACGGCATCGCAATACGGTTCGATCCCGCGATGAAGAAACGACGAAAGGCTTATGAAAACGAAGCTGCTAACAGCGAGAAGTGGCTGACGGATTTAGCCGCGGAAACCGGCGGCAGTATTTTTCTGCCCGTGGTCCCTGAAGAGATGTTGGCGAAGGCCGAAAACGTCGCGCGTGAAATCGGATCGGAGTTCGTGGTGACGTATCGTCCGACAAAACCACTCGCCGAAGCTAAACCGGGTGAGTATCGCCGGATCGAAGTTGCTTCCCGCCGCGTCGGCCTCTATCTGCGCAGTCGGCGGGGATATTTTGTGCCGGAGCAGAAATAGAGGCTCACTAGCCCGGATGAAATCTTCACTAAGGAATTGCCTCAACTACTACAGCTTTCCGATATAAGATTCAACAAATGATTCCCCCATCCGAGTTGACCAAGAGTCAAATTGATCGATTGGGTGACCGGCTCCGAAAAGGCCCTGTCCATGATGACGATCTTCAGTTACTGGACTCTTACAGGCGATCGTTTAGAAAAGGCTATGAAAAGGTTGTGACGGTAATCCGCGAACAAATGGGAATAGAACCTACGGGGAGGCCGCAGAAAACCAGAACTGCCATTATTGAGAAACTTCGGAGACAGAATACACGCTTAAGCCAGATGCAAGATATTGCTGGCTGCCGAATAGTTGTCACTGATGTCCCCACTCAGGATGAACTCGTAGAACGATTGCGCGGCGTATTTACGCAACTTCAAATCGACGATCGTCGAAAGCAGCCTAGCCACGGATATCGCGCTGTTCATGCCATCATACAAGAGTCTGGTAAACTCATTGAGGTTCAAGTCCGAACGTCATTGCAACATTTGTGGGCTGAGGTCTCTGAGAAACTTTCAGACATCGATCCTTTGATTAAATATGGTCGCGGCGATCAGGATATGTTGTTAGTACTGGATGTGATGTCCAAGAACATATGCGGTCAGGAAATTGATGAGGCCACCCACTTCACAATCATGAATTCTGACGACCTTTCCCCAGACGAAGAGTTCAAAGAGGCCCCTAGGATAGTGGAAATCTTGGGGAGGAGAGTCGGGATTGTAAGTATGCTGGAAGCAGTCCGCGAGGTTTTTCTACGAATGAAAGGACCAAAGAGATGATCTTCTTGATTCAGTATGATCGGCGAAAAGGTCACCTAATCTCTATGGACTCTTTTAGAGACTCCGAAAGAAAGAATGCTCAAGATGCACTTCTTGCCCTAGAGCGACGACTTAATAAAAACGGGGATAATACTGAAGTCGTGCTTCTTGAAGCCCAAAGCGAAGACCTGATACGTAAGACCCATCGGCGCTACTTCGAGGATCTCAACGAACTAACTACCATGCCAATTTAGTGACGCAGTCTTCAATTCACACCCGCCAACGCCAACTCCAACAACAGAATCTTCTTAATCCCTCGGTAAAGCGGTTCGATTTCGCAGTGCTCGGTCAGCGAGTGCGTCTCTTCGCACGGGCCGGCGCCGGTTGAGATCGAAGAGATGCCCGCGATCAGAACCGGACTGGAATTGTTCGAGCCGGCGTTTGTGATAGGCGGGTCGAATCCCATTACGCGATGTACGGCTTCGGACATGCGCACGAGGTAAGACTCGCGGTGTCCGGGAATCGAAGCCGCCTGCGATCTCGAGATCACGTCAGTCTTGACGGTCATCCCTTCGCGCGCGGCTTCTTCGTTGAGAATCGTTTGAATCTGCTTCTCGAGATTGGCGAGCACATCGTTGCTCGTCGAGCGCAGGTCAACAGTAAAGTACGCGTCCGCCGCCTTCGCGTTGACAACTTCCGCACCGCCCAGCATGCCGATATTCAGGTTCGACGAAGGGTTCGTCGGGACTTTCAACTGATAAATGCGATCAATCGCGCGGGCCAGCGGCAGCGTCGCGGAATACGGTGGCGTGCGCGAACGCGTGTGCCCGCCGGGGCCGATGAAATGATGGCGGTACCAGTTGATGCCTATTCCGGCGTAGGTGAACCCCTCATAGCCGCCGTCCAGCGCGACGTAATGATCAACCTTGCCTTTGTTCTCTTGAATGAAAGCGTTCACACCTTTGAACGTGGTCTCCTCTTCGACCGTGAAGACAAAGATGAGATCACCCTTGGTCTTGATCTTCGCTTCATTCAAAGCGCGAATCGTGGCCAGCAGCGCTTCGATGTTGCGCGTGTCGTCGCCAATTCCCGGCGCATACACTTTGCCGTCGCGCACAGTGGCTTTGATTTGCAGGCCCGGCTGAAAGACTGTGTCGAGGTGCGCGTCGAAGACTATGCGCGGCCCGCCGCCCGTGCCTTTGCGTACAGCGATCAGGTTGCCGGCTGAGTCGTAGCGCACTTCATCGAGTTGATAACTGCGCAGGATTTTCTCGATGTACTTTGCGCGTGGTTGTTCGTGGCCTGAAGGCGCATTGATTTCCGTGATCGCAATCCATTCCCGCAGGATGCTTTCGCGATTGCGGTCAATGTAGTCGTTCGCGGCTTTGACGTCCGGCCGGTTCGTAAGTGCGGTCACCTGATCGATGTACTCCTGAACGGTTTTGACTTGGGAAAACCCCGCGAACGGTAGAAGTGAGATCAGAAGCAGTGAGCGAGTCCAATTATTCATGCAAGTGTTTCTTTCATCGTCGAATATAATCCGAGCTTCGTGATTCTAAACATGAGTGAAAGATTCTGTCGCCCCATCGGGGTTGGAACCTGTGGGGTATCTCTACCACGGGCTCAAGCCCGGGGCTACTTTGAAAAACAGTTGCGACCTGCTGCCGTCCCGACAACCCGGCCCTCGTTGGGTGGGCAATCCTAGCGCATGACCCCATCTCAACCTCAAAAATCGCGTGAGATTGTGCCGGGTCGGTTTGGCGTTTGGCTTGAGCGCGCAATTGTCGCGGCCCTTTTTCTATTCGCATTTGCCGCTCCCCTTTCGATCGCGGGGGCGCAAATTGCCTGGGGGCTGGGTATTTTATTTTGGTTGCTCCGGCTGGCGGTTTGGCCGCGGCCAAAAATTTATCGCACGCCCGTGGATTACGCGCTATTGGGATTTTTCGTGCTCAGCGGCATTTCCTCGGTTGTCTCGTACGAACCCTTTACCTCAATTCCCAAACTGCGCGCCGCGACGCTCTTCACCATCGTGTACCTGTTTGCAGAGAGCGTTCGGTCGATGCGCGTGGTGCGCGCACTCGTGATTGTCTTGATCGCCGGCGCGGTCGTTAGCGCGCTGTTCACCTTTGGGCAGGCCGCGATTGGGCGCGGCATCAAAGTCCACGACTTGCGGCCGGACAGCCCTTTGAAAGCGGCCCGCTTCGCGCCCGGGCGTTTCAAGAACGAGCCCACCCCAATCCTGAGCGGCGACACGATAGAAGAGATTAATGGCGAGCGCATCTCGAGCCCGGACGAACTTGTTGCGGCGCTCGATCGGTCGCCGGCAGATAAGCCGGCGCAGATCAAGATTTACCGCGTCGAGTGGAACCCGACATTGCAGCTTCCGCGCGCTGGTCTGCTTCCCGGCGCGACGGCCGAGGAACGGCTCGGAATCGGGTCGTGGACACGGGGCCGCGAGCGGCGCGCGACGGGGTTTTTCAGTCACTGGACGACCTACGGCGAAAGCCTGCAATTACTTGCATCGCTGGTGCTGGGACTGCTGGTAGCACTGCCTCGTAAACGAAACAAATGGGGCGTGGTGCTGACGTTGGTGTTGGCGGTCCTTTGTGCAGCGCTGCTGCTAACGATCGTGCGCGCGTCATGGCTCTCGTTTCTGATTTCCGCGACCTTGGTTGCTTTGCTTGGGTTGCGCTGGCGCGCCTTGCTGGTGGTTGGCCTTTGCGCGGTGCCGCTCGTGTTTGCAGGCTTGTTTCTGCTGCAACAGAGAAGAAACGTTGGTTTCTTCGATTCAAAAGACGATTCGATCCGCTGGCGGCAGACGGTTCAGCGGGAAGGAGTGCGTCTGCTCTTCAGTAGCCCGCGCCATCTTTTGTTTGGCGTCGGCATCGATTCCGTCAAATCGCATTGGCGCGAATGGAACCTGTTCGATCAGGGTCGCCGGCCGACGGGTCACATGCATTCTGATTATCTGCAAATCGCGCTCGAGCGCGGTTTCCCAACGTTGATTGCGTGGTTGGTTCTGATGGCGCTTTACGCCCGGATGCTTTGGCGTCTGCAGCGCCGCTTGTCGAAAGAGAGTTGGATTGAGAAAGGACTGGCGCTGGGTGCGCTCGGCGGATTGATAGGATTCATGACCAGCGGCATCGTGCATTACAACTGGGGAGATTCCGAGGTCGTGATGATCTTCTACATGATCATGGGATTGAGTTTGGCGTTGGATCGTCTCAGCAGCCAGAAAACTTAACCACAGAGGACACAGAGAAGAACAGAAAGAGCTATAAGTTTTTTAAGTCCTTCTTCTCTGTGTCCTCTGTGGTTAGCTGACGTCACGCCACTTCCTTCGGCACCTCACTCATCAACGCCAGAATGTTTCCTTCTGAGTCTTTAAAGTCCGCGAGCCAAAGGTCGTATGTCGGCATTGGCGCCACAAGGTGAGGCTTTACAATGAACTTGATGCCGCGCGCGTTGAAAACTTCGTAAACCTTCTCGATGTCATCGACCTTGTAGTAGATGATCGACGCGGGATGATCGATCTCGGGCCGGTCGGCTCGCCCCAGCATGATGCGAATGCCGCCGCAGTCGAAGAAAGCCATGCCGGGCGGCGCTGTGAAAAGAAACCTCATTCCCAACATGTCGCGGTAAAAAGCGATCGCGCGGTCGAGGTCCTTAACGTTGACAAAAATCTGCGCGATTTGCGATAGCGTCGGGCCAATCGGAATGGGCTCGGTCACAGTTTTTCTCCTTCGCTAAAGTGTCAAGTGAATATGTGCGCGACCAGAACAGTTGACTAGAACAGCTTGAAATCGATCGTGCACGGGTAATTGCGGTCAGGTTTGTCAGACATGATCGAACAACCTGCGCGTGGACTTGCGACTGTCTCCGGATTATTGCCGTCCGGCTCCATCGGGGCGGCCCACACGAATTTGCCTGACCTGTTAATGTATCCGCATTTTTCGCTGGTGCAAGCCAAAGCGAGCTCGCCTTTGAAATCGCCGAGAAGGAAAATGAAAGCCGGTTCGATGGCCCACTTTCCTGTCTTATCGATGTAGCCGCACTTGAAGTGATAGGCGAATCCTTTGTCTTCGACACACGCTGAGGCAAGACCGCCGGAAAAATTTCCGACGAAGGCAAACTGGGTCCGAAACGCCAAAGCACCGGTCTTGTTGATGAAACCCATCGTCCCAGACGCCCCGGTCTGACTGATGAAATTCATCGTCCCAAACCCGACGCGCGCCAAACCTTCATGAAAGTCTCCGGCGCCCGCGAATTTCATTTTGATCACCACTCTTCCGGCGTGATTAATGTATCCCCAGTGGTCCTGATCGCCGGCGCGAACTCGCGCCAGCCCTTCCGAAAATTGATAAGGGACCCACGTCCGAGGTTGAATCCGAAAGCGACCCGTCTTGTCGATATAGCCCACCTTCGGATTGTCCGAGGAAGTCTGCTCTACTTGCGGTCGCTTTCGCGGGATCTCGGCAACCGCCAGACCCTCTGAGAAAGTTCCACCAACAACCGGAACAGAGATAACGTTTCCCCGCTTGTCGATGTATTTCCCCACTCCTCCGATGTAGATGATTGTCTCGTTGCCGACCCTTTCAGAATAGTCACTGCGCACAAGGGCAATGCCTTCGGAAAAGCGATCCGCATGGTCATATTTTGGCTGTATAACAATCTGTCCTGAACGATCGACATATCCCCACTTCCTGCCGTCCAGCGAAACAGCCGCCATGCCTTCATGAAAATCGAGACCACGGTGGTTAGCTTCTGAACCCTCAAACTGAGGCGGCATCACCAGCACTCCCGCTTGATTGATGAATCCCCACTTTCGGCCCATCTTTACACGGGCCAAACCCTCGGAGAAGGATTTCGCATCATCAAATTGCGGTTTGATCACTACCCTTCCTTGTTCGTCAATGTAGCCGAATTTACCGCCTTCATTGATCGGATAAAGGACCGGTGTGGGCTGCGCCGGCGTCTGCAGGCTGTTAAATCCGAGAAGACAAATTGCGATCAGGATTCGAATTTGGCCGGATGATTTCATTCGGGTATTCACGTGGGGTTGAGTTTACTTCTGAATCACTTGAGGATGGTAGAGAATCGCGCCCGGCGCCTTGCCGCGGTCAACACTCTGCGCGACAATCTGCGCATCGCTTCAGCAATCGGATCGAGCCTTCCCAGGGAAAGAGAGAGAGTTGATGACTAAAGTTCTGCGGTCGATTTTATTGCTAACAGCGCTTTTGCTGGTTTCCGGCTTCACGGAATGCTACAAGCCGGTCACGAAGACGCAGCTCCCGCCGCACATCAAAACCGTCGCCGTGCCGGCGTTTCAGAACAACGCGCTGCGGTTCAAGATCGAGCATCGCTTCACCGAGGCCGTGATGAAAGAACTGATTCGCCGCGGTCACGGATTGCGCGTTCAGAGCGAACGTGAAGGCGCCGACGCGGTGGTCGACGGCGTCGTGAAGAGCTTCAATTTTTCAGGCGTTCTGTTGGACGATAAAGGGCGCGCACGCATCTTTGAGGTGACGATCGTGGCCGCTGTCACCGTGCGTGATCAGCACCAGAACCGCGTGCTTTACGACAACCAGAACTTCGTGTTTCGCGGCGAGTTTGAATTCGCGAACGACCCACGAAATTTCTTCAATGAAGAAGATCCGGCCGTCATGCGCATGTCGCGCAGTTTTGCCGAATCAATTGTCTCGACTTTGGTTAATGGATTTGGTGTGAAGAATTAATGCCCGTACGCAGCCGCCAGGAACTCCTGCAATCGCTCAAGCAAGGAAAGGTCGAGCCCGTCTATTTTCTTTTTGGGCCTGAATCTTACCTGCGTGACCAGGCGGCGCGCGCCATTGCCGACGAAGCGCTGCGCGAAACTCTGCTGCGCGAGTTCAACGATTCAACGTTCAGTCTAAGGACCGGCGACGCACGCAGCGCGATTGCCGCCGCTGAACAATTGCCGATGATGTCGCCCAGGCGGGTCGTGCTGATCAGGGATTTCTCAAAGGTAAACGAAGCGACTGAAGAACTGCTGTTGAGGTACATCGACCGGCCGGTCGAAACGTCTGTCGTCATCTTCAACACTGACGACTGCGATAAACGGAAAAAGTTTACCAAGAGGTTGATGAGCGGCGCCGCTTATGAATTTGCGCCGCTTAACAATGCTGAGCTTTCCTCCTGGGCAAGAATGCATCTGGCGGAATTGAAAGCCGACGCCGCGCCTGCGGTCGTGAGTCGCATTGTCGAGCTCGTTGGCTCGAACGTGCGGTCCCTGGCCAACGAACTGAATAAGCTCGCCACGGCGGCGCTGCCTTCAGCAAACATCACTTTAGATCTGGTGGAAGAATTGGTGGGACGTTCGCGCGAGTTGATGAATTGGGAATTGACCGATCACATGCTGTCGCGCAACCGGGTACGCGCGGCGAAAACCCTGCAACACCTGCTGGACGACGGCGCGCCGCCGGTGATGCTGATCGGTTTGATTGCCAGTACCTACCGGAGAATGGCCCTGGCCCACTCGCTGCTTTCAAAAGGCGCACCGCCAAAGGAAATCTTTCGCCAGGTGCCGATGCCGCCCTTCAAACAATCGGGTTATCTGCAGATGCTGAACCGCGTTGATGGACACAGAATCGCCCGGCAAATGGTCCGAATTGCGGAAGCAGATCTCGGGATCAAAACTTCTAAAGCAACGCCACGGATGCAAGTTGAACTACTCGTCAACGAATTGATGCACTGACGCCGCCCGTCACACTTCATCCAGCATCACTTCATCGATATAACACCAGCCCCAGTCTTCGCCCGGTTGAAACGATTTAATAATCGGGTGACTGTTCTCGTGAAAGTGTTTCGTTGCGTGCTGGTTCTTTGAAGAGTCACAGCAGGCGACGTGGCCGCACGTCATGCACAGACGCAGATGCATCCACGTGTCTCCATTTTTCCGGCACTCTTCACAGCCATCGCCGCTGGGTGTCACATCTTGAATCTGATCAGTATGAGTGCACTCGTTATCCATGCTCCCCATCATAAGCTTCGGTCCCTTTTGTTGCACTGCGCCTGTCGGACGAATCCTGCGTCCGGTCACAAAGCTCGCGTGCTTCAGCGGCTGAAATCACTGTTTTCCGGCGGATTTCTTGAGTTGCCCTGCGCTGGCACCACGGTTGCAAAACTCTTTCGCGATGTCAGGCAAACTTTCCGAGGGGGTCCGGCATCTGTGGTTGTTCCCCAGAGACAACTCAAATTACAAGAGCTAGAGAGGAACACTTTTGATGCGTAAACTTTTATTTTCCGTAATCGTGATGGCCTGCGCAGCGACGTTGTCTTACGCGCAGACCGATTACAACAAGGTAGACATTTTCGCCGGCTTCTCGCACAACCGCGTGGACACCGGCATCAGTAACAACGAACCAGAACTCGACGACGTCATTGACGAGCGCGAGGGCTTCAACGGCTTTAACGCTTCGGTTACCGGCAACGTCACCCGCTACCTCGGTATTAAGGGCGACTACTCGTTCCACCGCAAGTCGTTCTCCAACAGCTTTGGCGGTGTGACCGCGGCCGTTGATGCCGACGTGCACCAGCTTTTTGGCGGCGTCCAGTTCAAGGACAACAGCAAGGAAACTAAGGTCAAGCCGTTCGCGCACTTGATGGCGGGCTTCGCGCGCGGCAAGTCCGATGCAACGGTCACTGGCATTCCGGGCTTTACCAGTTTTGAAGAGACGGAAACAGGTTTCGCCGGCATCATCGGCGGCGGCGTGGACATCAAGATTAGTCCGCGCGTGGATTTCCGGGCGATCCAGTTCGATTACAACCCGACTCGACTCGGTGATAGCACGCAACACAACTTCCGCATCGGTATCGGCATCGTTTTCAGATAAAAAGCTGAACCGCGAAATCAAGTAAGTGGAAGCCCGAACTTAATCAAAGAGATTAGGTTCGGGCTTTTTGTTGGTGGATCAAATGTTAACTTGCGCTACTTCTGTCTCAGATAATCGTCCGTCTTATCCAGCCAATCCTGTCTTGGAGGGCTGAAGACATCGACGTCGAGGGTGTCTTCCAAAGCTTCTGCTTTATGCGGCACGTTCGAAGGAATGTGCAGAACCTCGCCGGCCATTACATCGATGACCTGTGATTCGTCCGCGCCAATCCAGAATCGCAGACCGCCCTCGAGGATGTATGTGATTTGTTCGTTCTCGTGGAAATGACGCGGGACGACGCTACCCTTTTTCAGATAAACGTGCGCCAGCATCATGCGATCACCGGTGATCAGCCGGCGTGATAATGAATCCGAGAGAGCCTCGATCGGCATGTCATTCCATCGGTGATGTGTGACTGTGCGTTCTTCCATCTTCAACCTCGTTTGGGGTCAGTGAACGAGCGTCTGAAACTAGCTCAATCGTGAAGCTAAGTAAATGATGCGCGGGTAGGCCGGTCTTGGAGTGCGCCGGCTCGACGGCGCTTTGAATTCCCTCCTCGCCTCTGGGAGAGTGTTAGGGTGAGGGTACCAGCGGCGAACTGAACAATTCAATTTTCTTTTCTCTCACTAGCTGCGCTTCCCCTCTACGAGAGGGGAGAGGGAGTCAAGCCGCCCCACTCTCTGCATTTCGGGAACATTTGGGTAACCAAACCGTTTGCATTAACGTCTAAAGCTGCTAGAAGAGCCGCTCTCCGCCTATTCAGAAGAGGACATCATTATGAGTAAGTTAACCGCCCGTTTGCCGTTAATTGCGGGGTTTCTCGTCATGTTCGCGTCTTTTGCCGTCGCGCAGGAAGCGACCCCCGACGCCGCGAAACAGCAGGAAGAGAAAGCCAGGCTCGAAGCCAAAGCCGCTGCTTTACTTGAACAGATCGTCAGCGAATCGCAAGGGCTGAAGCTGCCGGAGAATCGCATTCGCGTAGCCATCGTCGCGGGCGATTTACTCTGGGATCGTAACGCGGCGCGCGCGAGAACATTTTTCACGGATGCAGGATCGATACTGGCGAACACGATGGCCCAGCCCGACGATTCCGACCGGCGCGAACTCGGCATGCTGAATGCTCTCAGGCGTGAACTGGTTCTCAGTTCCGCGCGCCACGATGCAGAGCTCGCTTATCAACTGCTGCGCCAGACGCAACCGCCCGCGGGCATGAATGCCGGCAATCGCCGGCGCGCCAATTTTCAGTTTACTGATGACAGTCTCGAACAGTCGCTGCTGACTGTGATCGCTGCCAGTGATCCGAAAGTCGCGTATCAGAAAGCGGCCGAATCTTTGGACAAAGGCGAGTATCCGGTGTCCTTAAGCCGCGTGCTGTCTCAGCTCCAGACGAAGGACGAAGAGGCGTTCAAGAAACTTTCCGAAAAGGCACTCAACCGTCTGAGTTCTGAAAATCTTTTGACCAGTGGTCAAGCTGTGAACGTGGCCATGAGCCTATTGCGGCCGGGGCCACAAACGGCGACAACTTCGCCCAGCCCTGCGAGCGCTGCCAATTCGCGAGCGATCACTTCGCGCGTGCTGACGGAACCGGCGTTCCAGGGGCTGCTCAATAACGCCGTGACCGCCGCGCTGACGGCGACACCCCGCACAAATCCGGGCGGCGGCAACCAGCCCGCTCGTGGGCCGCGGCGCCAGGGGATGGTTATGTCCGGATCCCAGGAAGGGCCAATGACTGTTTTCATGGATCCGCAACGCAACGGGCAGCAGCTCGATCCGGCCCAGGTCGCACAGAACAATGCGCGAATGTTGCTCCGGAATCTGCAGGGCATGATGCCGCAGGTCGATCAGTACTTGCCTGAGCGCAGCGCCGCAATACGCCAAAAGCTGACTGAACTGGGGATGGGTGAGAACAACGCCCGGACAGATTTTGCCGATCAAATGCGGAACGTGATGAATCAGGGGGACAGCGAGAGTTTGGCAGCGGCCGCGAGCTCGGCGCCGGAGCCGATCCAGTCGCGTCTTTATCAGGAGGCCGCCGCGCGCGCGCTCGATGAAGGCAATACCGACCGCGCACTTCAGTTGGCCGATCATCTCGACGAAGCCGGTCGCGCGAGGGTCATGCAGGCGATCGATTTCAAGAAGATGACAACGACTGTTTCCGAAGCAAAGCTTAACGAGATTCGTACGAAGCTCGCGGCACTGCCGTCAGACGCCGATCGCGTGAAGTACCTGGGCGACCTGGTAGCGGCGACGCAGAAAGACAATCCGAAGCTGGCGCTTCGTTTTGCTGAAGACGCACGCGCGCTGGTGACCAAACGCGCGTCGGATTATCGCGACCTGGAAAACCAGCTTCGCGTAGCGGCGCTGTTTGCCCCGCTTGATCCGAAACGGAGTTTTGAAGTCCTTGAGCCGGGCATCGCGCAACTCAATGAGTTACTGGCAGCCGCGCAGGTCTTGAACGGATTTGAAGTTCAAGTGTTTCGCGACGGCGAATTGCCGCTTCAGGGCGGTAGTGAGTTGGGTCGCGTCGTGGCCCGATTCGGTCAGCAACTGGCATCGCTCGCAAAGGTCGATTTCGAGCGCGCGCAAGCGACCGCCGATCGATTCCAATTCGCTGAACCGCGGCTGATGTCGAAATTATCGATCGTGCAGGGAGCATTCGGCGTGCGTCAGACCTCGCCTGAGAATTTCCGGCGGTTCGATAATCTTCGATTCATGACGCGCTAGTCTCTTCTCGACAGAGAACAAGGCAGAAACCCGACCGTGAGGGAGGGTGCCAATGCGAGCACCCTTCTTCACGGTCGGGTTTCCGCTTTCGAATGCAAAGTGAACACGCGTGTTCCGTTTTCGCGCCGGCCTTCGGTAAACATCCAGAACCGCACCGATTCACAATTCGTTATCCTCTCAGGCCGTCATGGCCTGTTTATTGCCTTAATCAACATAAATGAGACACGCGACTAAATCTCCGGAGACTCGTCTTTTAACGAAAGCGCTAACTACTGCGCTGCTGGCTGTGCTCTGCTTTCCCACGATTGTCGCGCAGAGCAACAAAACGAAATCGCAAACGAACGTCAAAAGTCAGCCGGCGGCTTCCGAGCTGGAACAACTCAGAAAGCAATACATCGAGACTACGAAGGAATATAAAGCTAGCCTGGAAAGGCTGCTCGACCTGTACAAAGCCAGTGTCAAAAAGGCAGAAGTCCAACGCGATAAGTCCAAAGAACTTTTCAAAGAAGGCCTGATTTCCAAGTCCCAGTTTGAAGAGAGCGAACAGGCGGTAGCCGATGAGCAACTCAAAATTGCCGGCGTTCAGAATCAGATGAAAGGCGCTGAGACGCAGATCTCACAAACGCTGCTGGAAATGGAAGGCGAAAAGGAAATTTCCCGGCTGCGTCTGAAGCCAAAAGGCGGTTTGATTCAGACGGCGTCATTCATTCGCTACACCGGCGCCGGTAGTTGGGCCATCTCGCAAGCGGGCAAGCTTGAGATGTTCTTTCAACAGACTTTCAAACGTCCACTGCCGATTGCTGTTTTCGGGCAGGGCGCAATTCACAATCGCTGGCATTTGGATCACCGCAATGCGATGGATGTTTCACTGCATCCGGATGGAGCTGAAGGTCAGGCGCTGATCGATTTCATGCGCCGCAATGGAATTCCCTTTTCGGCATTTCGCGGCGCGATTCCCGGCGTGGCGACAGGGCCGCACATTCACATTGGCCGGCCATCAAGCCGGTACTGAAACCTCGAATCAGCGTCCCAATAACAAACCGCGAGCGCGAGGCTCGCTGCGCACGGAGTTTCTCAGCCGCAATCCTCAACACCTCACGCACCTGCTGATCCCAGTATTGCCAGTTGTGATTGCCGGGCAGTTGCCGGTACTCGTGCGCAATTTTCTTCTCATGCAGGATCGCCGCGTATCGCGCGTTATCGTTGGCGAGCACGTCTTCTGTTCCGCAATCGAGATAGAAGTACGGCAGCGCGGATATCCGCGCGGCTGACGCGCTGCGCGCGAGCTGGTGGATGTCATTTGCCTTCCGCGTCTCTGAGCCCATCGGCCCAAAGACACTGAACACAGAATCGCGGATCGCTTTAAAGTCCTTCAATTCTTCTTCAGTCCATGAGGCCGGACGCAACGCGCCGCTCATCGATCCGGCAAAGGCGAACGTCGCCGGGTACTTCAAACCAAACTTCAGCGCGCCGTATCCGCCCATCGACAACCCGGCAACGCCACGGCCATAGCGACTGTCGATTGTGCGATAACGTTTCTGCACGTCAGGCATCACTTCCCTGATGAAGTAACTCTCGTACTTATCGCTCGGGACACTAGCGCTGTCCGTGTACCAGCCGTCGTTTCCTTCCGGCATGACGATGATGATTCGATACTTCGAAGCGTAATCCGCGACATTCGAACGGTTCACCCAGTCTGAGTAATGGCCGGTCAATCCGTGGAGCAGATAAAGAACCGGATAGCGAGTAACCCGCGACGCGCGGTAGTCCCCCGGCAACACAACGTTGTATGGAAGGGTCTTGCCGACCAGGGTGCTTCGAAACTGAACCGTCTCAACGGTGGGGCGCGCGCCTCGCTGGGCTGAACCGGCATCTGACCCGGCCAGCAAGATCAAAGCGACCGCAATGAGTAACGCTCTTCTTATTCGCTTGAACTGTAGGTGCATAAGCATGGATACGGCGGCGCATCTTACTACGAAGTGCTACCGGAAATGCAGCTCAATGCACCGAGTTATGTGATGTAGTTTGAGATAATTCTTATCACGCCGCCGCTTTAGCGCGGCGGTAGCGATAGCCTAAAAACTGGAAACCGTTTAACCGGTTTCGGGTTTTACTGCTGCACCCCGAACACCGGGCTAAAGCCACGGCGTGACTAAGAGGGTCAAACTGCACCTCGACGCGAAATCGCCTCGCCTGGCCACGTTCCCCAAACCGACTTATAGTTGCAGACGTTTTCAGACAATCAATTCCTGAAAGGCTAAGAGTCATGCTTCGTAAACTGACTGCGACCTCAGCCACGTGGGCCATGCTGCCTTTACGACTCGCTTTGGGAGTTATCTTTATTGCCCATGGCGCGCAAAAAGTATTCGGCACCTGGGAGGGGCCGGGGATCCGGGCATTCATGAATTTTCCGGCGCCGTATCCATTTATGCGACCGGCATGGCTGTGGATGGGCGCGGCCGCAATCGCTGAACTGGTCGGCGGAATTCTGGTCCTGCTCGGCTTGTTTACGCGCGTCGGAGCTTTTCTGATCTTCTGCGTCATGCTCACCGCGATGCTGGGTGTGCACTGGAGCAAAGGCTTCTTTATGTCGAATATGGGTATCGAGTACAGCGTGGCGCTGCTCGGGATGGCTTTAGCGCTCATCATCGGCGGCGGTGGTCAGGCGTCCGCTGATCAAATGCTCAGTCGCCGGTAAGTAAGCAATAAAAGTTTCGAGTTTCGAGTTTCGGGTTTCGAGTTAAACTAGCCGCGGGTAAGAGACGACTCTCTGTAACTTCAAAACATGCCGGCGGATTCTGCTAACTCGAAACTCGAAACCCGAAACTCGAAACTGTTTTCCAACCGTTCGCCCCTCCTCGTAATCTTCATCACCGTTTTTATCGACCTGGTCGGGTTCGGGATCGTCATTCCCGTGCTGCCGTATTACGCCGAAGGCACGCGATTTGGGGCGACGCCGCGCGGAGTGGGACTGCTGTTCGCCTCCTACTCGGTGATGCAATTTATCTTCTCACCGGTGTTGGGACGACTGTCAGACAAGTACGGGCGAAGGCCGGTCCTTCTGATCAGCCTGTTGGGCACCAGTCTCGGTTTCTTCGTCATGGGATTTGCGACGACGCTGTCGATGCTGTTTCTCGGAAGAATTATCGACGGCATTTCCGGCGGGAATATTTCAACCGCACAAGCCTACATCGCCGACGTCACGACACCGGAAAATCGCGCGAAGGGAATGGGATTAATCGGCGCGGCTTTCGGTCTCGGGTTCGTGCTGGGTCCGGCGATCGGCGGCATAATGAGCCGCTGGGGTGTACATGTGCCGTTTATGTTCGCCGGCTCACTCGCTTTCGCTAACGCAATACTTCTCTATTTCACTCTGCCGGAAACGGTGACGCCCGATCATCCGGCACGCGTTTCCGCCGCCACCGGGCGGAGCTGGACCCAGGTAATCAACGCATTCAAGAACCCGCGTCTCAGGCTGGTGCTGACAATCTACTTTTTGTCGATTGTCGCGTTTTCAATTCTGACGGCGGTGTTTACGCTCTTCATGGTCTTCCGCCTCGGTTACGACGCGTTTCAGAGCGGCTGGATTTTCGCGTTCGTGGGAATCATCTCGGCGGTCATTCAGGGAGCGTTAATCGGAAAGCTGGTGAAGCGTTTTGGCGAGGCAAAGCTGGTAGTGGCGGGAACGCTCATGTTCACCGGAAGTCTCTTCGTCGTTCCCTTTATTGGTCCGGCGATGGGGCTGCTTGGAATTCTTGTGACGGGGGCCATCAACTCAGTGGGAAACGCCCTCAACGCTCCGTCGCTCACCAGTCTCGCGTCGAAAAGCGCGAGCGCAAGCGAACAGGGCGTGGTGCTGGGTGTCACTCAATCAGTCGCCAGCCTCGGCCGCGCGGTCGGTCCGTCAATCGCAGCGTTTTTGATCTACAGCACCATCGCTTACGTCGGCGTCGATCGGCTACCGCACCACATGAGCGATGCGTCGATCTTTCGCACATTCTGGATCGCAGCTCTAATTCAGTTCGGAGCGTTCCTGATTGCAGTCTATTTTGTGCGGGTTCACGGCCGAGAAGTCGAGGCGAGCGGAGCGTTGTCAGAATCCCGATGAGTCGGGATAGCGGGCGGTTGAACGTTCGTGTCTGGAATTCTTTGCTGAGATCAACCACCCGCTACCGCAGGTGGTACTGACAGGAATTGAGTCAGCTCACTTTCATCCGGCAAAGCGGCACGCCCGCCCAACGCACGACACTTCAAAGCAGCGACTGCGTTTCCCAACTTTATGCAAGCTTCGATTTCTTCGCCGCGCAACAGGCCGTAAATGAATCCCGCGTGAAAAGCATCGCCGGCGCCGGTCGTGTCGCGACAAACTCCGGGAACCGCGAACGCCGGTGATTCGACGAATTCGCCTTTGCAGTAAACCAGCGCGCCGCTCGCGCCAAGCGTCGCACCGACGATCCGGCAGCCATACCGCGATTTGATTTCAGTCAGAGACTCGCGCAAGTCGTTGATGCCTGTCAGTCGATGTGGAAATTCTGAAGAAGTAATCAAGACATCAATCAGTGGAAGCAATTCCGGCAGGCCTTCGTAGATGTTATCGATGTCAGCGGTAACGACCGCGCCCGCATTATGCCCCGCACGCGCCATGGCTACACATGCCGGCGGATCGTGCGCGTCGATGTGCAGCACGCGGCCACGTGCTGCTAAATCCAGCGGCACTTCATCGGCGCGATAAGAGAGGCGTTCGTCCCGGTCCCAAATAATCGTCCGCTCTCCGGAACGTTCGTCGATGATGATGAAGGCGATCTGATTCGTTGCGCCATCAATCGTTTCGGCATGATCGACATCCACGCCTTCTGAAACCAGGGACTCGCGACCAAACCTTCCCGCGTCATCCGAACCAAACCTGCCGGCATACGCCGTCTTCATCCCGAGCCGCTGCAAGGCCACCATCGCCGTCGCCGTCTGACCGCCCGCGGACTCTTTGTGTTCCGTCAATCGGGTTTTTGTGTCGAACTGCGGATATTCCGGGACAACGATCAAATGATCGACGGCATTCAGGCCGAAGCCGACGGCATCAAACTCTCTATTGGCAGGAATGGTCAGTGGCAGGCGCATAGTGTCTTACCCTTATGACCTCAAAGTCAGGAAGGTGGGTTTACCCCCGCTTGCTCAAATTCGTCAACCGGCAAAGCGGTGGCAAGCCGCCCTTCCCAACTTGAGATTTCAAGCTGGAACTATACAAGGCTAAAATGAATTTTGAAGAAGTTAAAGAATGACTCTCGACGAAAAGCTCAAAGAAATTCCCCGGTCGCCGGGTGTCTATCTCTACAAAGACGCCGCCGGAAAAGTGATCTATATCGGCAAAGCCAAGAACCTGCGCAACCGTGTGCGCTCATATTTTCAGGCTGGCCGCCGCGGCGAGTTTAGCTATGGCATCAAGACTGAAGAGCTCGTCTACCAGATCGCCGACGTCGAAGTCATCGTTACGGACAACGAAGTCGAAGCTTTCATCCTGGAAGCTTCGCTCGTCAAAAAGCACCAGCCGTATTTCAACTATAAGCTGAAAGACGACAAGTCTTATCCGCATCTGAAGCTCACCGTCAACGAGCCGTTCCCCAAGTGTGTGATCACGCGGCGGATTCAAAACGACGGCGCCCTTTACTTCGGACCGTTTCTGCCGGCCTCGATGGCGCGCCGGACAATCGATCTGATCAACCGGACGTTTCAATTGCGCACGTGCGACATCGAGATTGACGGCAAAGCTCCGCGTCCGTGTCTCGAGTATCACATCAAACGATGTCTGGGGCCGTGTGTGAAAGGCTTGTGCACGCCGGCAGAGTATCAGGAAGCGGTGCGTGACGTGCGCATGCTGCTTGAAGGCCGCAACACGGAACTGGCGGACAAACTTGAAGCGCGCATGATGCACGCGTCGGAAACGATGCGCTATGAAATCGCCGCCAAGTATCGCGATCTGCGGAAGACGGTCATCAAGCTTTCCGAGCAGCAGAAGATGGCGACGACTTCGGAAACCGACATAGACATCTTTGGTTATTATCGCGAGGGAAAGCGGCTCGCGCTGCAGCTGTTCACCATGCGCGAAGGCGACATCGTTGGACGCCGTGAATTTTTCTGGGAAGACCTACCGGAAGAAGATTTCAACCCTGCTGAATTTCTCAGCGAGGTGCTTTCGCAGTATTACAGCGCCGCTGAACGCGGGCCGAGTATTCCCGCCGCCGACCTGCAAACACATGACGTGAGCCTTTCCCTGCTGCCGCGCGAGATTCATGTCCCTATTAATTTCGAAGATCGCGAGCTGCTTGAGCGCGCCCTCAGCGAACGCAAAGGCCGGCGCGTTCACATCCTCGCGCCGCAGCGTGGCGAAAAGCGCGACATGATCGATTTGGTTGAGAAGAACGCTAAGCTCGCCTTCGAACAGCGCTTCCGCGTGCTGAAGCCGGACATGAAGCGTGTCCTCGAAGAAATGCAGGAGACGCTCGAGCTGCCGAGGTTCCCCGCCCGAATTGAATCATTCGATGTGTCCCACATTCAGGGCTCGGAGAATGTCGCGGGCATGGTGGTCAGTGAAAACGGGAAGATGAACCGCAGCGAATATCGCAAGTTCAAGATTCGTTGGAAGCAGGGCGCAGACGATTTCGCTTCAATGCACGAAGCGGTGATGCGTCGTTATCGCCGCGTGCGCGACGAACAAAAGCCGCTTCCCGATCTAATCATGATCGACGGCGGCAAGGCGCAATTGAACGCGGCTGCGACGGCGATGCGCGAATTGGATCTGGAAGCCGTGCCGATGATTGGCGTCGTCAAGCCGCCGCTTTATCACAATCAAGTCGCTTATCTGCTCGTAAAAGGACGTGAAGACAGGCCCGTATATCTCGATCCTTATTCGCCGGTGCTGCGTTTGATTCAGATGATTCGCGACGAGACGCATCGATACGCGGTCACTTATCACCGCAAACGCCGCGAGCTGCGCGACTTCACTTCTGAGTTGTCGGCAATTCCGGGCGTGGGCGACAAGCGAAAAACGCGCCTGCTGCGTCACTTCGGATCGATTCATCGCATCTCAGAAGCGTCCGTCGAAGAGCTCGCGCCGTTCGTCGGCCGCAAAACCGCAACGGAAATCGCCGAACACTTCGTGCGACAAAAGGCTCTGGCGGAAGGCGCGAACGCGGCGTAAGCCGAAGGACGTATCGTGCACGCGTTTTGAAATCCAGACTTCGGGGCGCGCTAATCAGTCATACTCTTGTCCCGGGTGTCGAGGAAGACCCATGAGAACAATTGGATCATTGCTGACTATTCTGTTTGTTCTCTCGCTTGCGTGCGCAAAAAATCAGCCGCCGGAACCACAACACGCCCAGATCAACTTTGAGGGATTCCTGACCCAGGGTGGCGTCGTCAATATGATCGAGGGCGAGGCCGCCTACATGCCACCAGACGCGCCGCCGCAGACCCTTCTCCCCAAACAACAATTGAAAAACGGCGATGCGATTCAAACTGGGCCCAACGGGCGGGCCGAAATCCTACTAAATCCCGGCTACTATTTGCGGCTGTCCGCGAACACTCGAATGGTTTTTATAGATTTTGCTCCCGGCAATCTCGCACTGAAAATCTCCAGCGGGTCAGCCATTATCGAGATCGTTACGATCGAAACGCTTTATACATATTATGGCTGGAGCGAGCCTGATCCTGCTTACTCAATTTTTTACGATTCGATCTCGGTGAGCTTTCCCCAAAACCGATTCAGTACGGTGACCGGGGGCATCTACCGAATCGACGTAAGCCCGGACCAGGAAACTCAGTTGAGTGTCGCTAAAGGCCGGGCTTTCTTTGCCGGTCATCGCGTCGAGAAGGGAATGTCAGCAAGTTTCCGAAACGGCTCCGCGACCGTCACGAAATTCAAGACGGATGAGACCGACGCCTTTGACGTTTGGAGCCGTGCCCGCGCTGAATTCTTAGTCAAAACCAATCACTCTCTCAAAAAGATCGAACCGTTCAGGGCCATTCGGGCAAACCGTCTTAGTTATCTCAACATCGAGTTCGACGATGACGACGAAGAGCTCAGTAGAGGACGGACGGTGTCAGCCTTGGGCGGTTTGGTTAGCTTTACTCAGCCCGGAGTCTTTGTCCGCAGGGAAGGGGAACAATGGACTACGCTGGAACCTCGTGCCGAATTGGAATACGGCGACCGGGTAAGAACCGATACTGACGGTCGAGCTCAAATCAACTTGTATGGAACTTGCTCTCTCTTCCTGGCAACCAATACAGAAATTATCTATGGAGTTCGACCCGACGGTGATGTGGCGGTAAAGGTCCTGGAAGGATCGGCGCTCGTCCTCTTTGCCTACGGCGACAAGGAGAAAGCCGCTCGGCCAGTGATTAGTTTCGCCACACCGCGGATCGAATATGAAATCCTTCGAGACGGAATCTACCAACTAACGGTGGGCAGTAATGAATCAGAGATGAATGTCTACTCCGGCAGGGCCAGAGTTGCGGGGCGCGAGATTAAGAACGACAAGAAAGTGGTTTTTCGAAACTCGCAACACGAGATCCACGACCTGAGCAAGAAGTCGCGCGACAGCCTTTACGTTTGGAGCTTAAAAAGAGCATCGGCTTTGACCCGGTCGCGCCGCGTCAGACTCAACGGCATGTGGTATTTCCACAGTGAGGCTAACGTTCACACGTACGTTCCCGGCATGCGCGTGTTTCGCTCACCTTATGGCGGCGAATATCAGGTTCAGCTAATGCGGAGATTTCGACCCCGATTCCCTGCCGGATTCGGTGGATTCCCGCCATGAAAAATCTGGATCGCGTACTTACGCTGCGTCACTTCGGATCGATTCATCGCATCTCAGATGGGCAAATCGAAGATCCGATCGGCCACATCTGGGGCATCAATCAACAGTTGACGGAGCAAACCGAGGAAGAGACCAGCGAGGGCGGCGAAGGAGTTCTTTGCAAAACCATGAGTCCCGGTTCCAGGGGACACGCCACGGAGGAATTCGATGTGCATTGAAGACGATTGCCCGGAGGATATTTCCAGCCGGCGGTCATTCTTGTCCGGCGCGACGGCGACGCTTGCCAGCTTCGCGCTGCTAAACGTTGCGGACACAAACGCGCAAACTCAGAACGCGCCAACGCGTGTCCTGGATAACCCGTCCATTCAACATGGCCGGGTCGTCTTCAAACATAACGGCGTCGAGACCATCGATGGCTTCCTCGCGCGACCGAAGGCCGACGGCGTCTACCCCTCGGTGCTGGTGATTGCGGGCAACCGCATCACCGAAGAATACATTCCGAACACGTGTGCGGCGCTGGCCGTGGCGGGGTTTGTGGGACTCGCGCCCAATATCTTTCACATACTGCCTGACACCACGAGAACGCTGCCGGAAATGCGTGCTGCGGGTGCAAACCACACTGATTTTGATGTGCTTGAAGATCTCGATATCGCCGCGGATTATTTGCGGCAGCAATCGTTCGTCAAAACTGACACGATGGGCGTGCTTGGTTTTTGCTATGGCGGAAAGATGGCCATGCTTTATGGCGCACGCTCACGACAAATTGATGCCGTTGTTCCGTTTCATCCCGGCGTCACCAAAGCTATTGAAGTGAAACGCTTGAAGGTGCCGGTGCAGATTCATCACGGCACAGCCGACCAGGCCGTCGCACTGGCTGAGAGTCAGCGGCTCGTGAAAGAGCTTAAGACCCAAGGGACGCCGGTCGAGCTGTTTACGTATGAAGGGGCAGGTCACGGGTTTCTTGCTTACACGCGACCGACCTATAACGCCGAGGCGGCAAAGCTAGCCTGGCGGCGGGCGGTGCCTTTCCTGCACAAGTATCTCGGGTCCTAATCGTTCAGGGTGTGGCATAGGCGTCCCGCCCGTGAAATCACGCGCAAGATGCGCGTGCCACGTGAAGGAGAATTCAGATGCGACGTACTCTCATTTTAGTAGTTGCCCTCTTCATAGTTGGATTGTGCGGCGTTGATGCCCGCGCATGCAGCTGCGCCGGTGAAGGCACTCCTTGCCAGGAATACTGGGAAGCAACGGCCGTGTTCATCGGGACGGTGATCGAAGGCAAGCTGATCACAGTTAAAGAAGGCGACTTCGAACATCAGACCCGCGCCGTGCGTCTCTCGATCGATGAAGCATTTCGCGGCGTGGAAGGCGCGGAAGTCGAAGTGTTGACCGGCCTCGGCGGTGGTGACTGCGGATTTGGCTTTCGCCGAGCGCAGCAGTTTCTCGTCTACGCCTATCGCTCTCAGAGTGACCAAAAACTGCACACCAATATTTGCACGCGCACGAGAGCGATATCGGAAGCCGATCCGGATCTCGTGTACATCCGCGGACTAAGCAAGACCAAAGCCGGGGGCACGATCAGCGGTGAAGTAGTTCGCGAGCGGCGGAATGAGACTGGCGGGTCGAAGGGTGAGCCGCTCGCCGGCGTGAAAGTCACGATCGATGGGCCGCAAAAAACCGAAGCGGTCACAAACGCCAAAGGCGAATTCAAAATTGAGGGTATTCAGCCCGGTGAATACACCGTTGTGCCGGCTTTGCCCAAGGGGCTCGCTATCCGTGGCGAAGATCGAAAGGTCAAAGTGGCGGATCGGGGTTGCGCCGTGGTGCATTTGTGGCTTGAATCAAGCGCCCGCATCAGCGGCCGTGTGCTCAACGCTCAGGGGCTTTCAGTCCCTAAAGCCGAAGTCGCCATTATTCAGGCTGACAAAGAAAGATATCAGGGATACGCGGACAACGCGTATGCGGATGAAGACGGCTCGTACAGTCTTAAACTGATTCCGGAGGGCCGGTATGTTCTGCAAATTCGCTATGACGGCATGAACCTCACGACCCGTCCATTTCCCGAGATGTATTACCCGGGCACCCCGGACAAGTCTCAGGCACAAGTCTTTACTATCAAGGAAGGCGAGACGATTGACCTCGATATCAAGGTTCCGCCGCTGCCGTCTGAAGTCGAGATTCGCGGACAGGTTGTTTGGCCGGACGGCAAGCCGGCGCCAACAGCGAATGTTGGTTACATGGTGCCTAAGGACAGCGTCTTTTACGGAGTCAAGCTTGACGAGCAGGGGCGGTTTAAATTTAAAGCTTACGAAGGTCTCTTACTCGGGGTCAGCGCTTCGGTTGAAGTCACTAAAGGTAAGTACGCCAACGCTAATTCGGGTCCGATTGTGGCCGGCGTAAATACCGAGCCGATCAAGCTTGTGCTGACGCCGCCGTCGCCGTAAAAACAGAGGCGGACTACGCCCGCCGCCTTTGTCCCGTTAGGGACGGAATGTTAATAGCTGGTGGACCTTGAGATTTTTTGAGCCCGTTTTCGGGCGACAGAACATTTCGCTCCTTCGGAGCTCAGACGAAAAGCGACGGCAATTCTATAAACATTTAGCCGCTACGCGGTTGTAGGCGGACTACGCCCGCCTCTAAACATCCTAGAAAAGTGAGAAAGAAACTCTCAGAAGATGCGGGCAAGATGCCCGCGCTCCCAACTCAGCTTTCCTTCTTGGGCCGTTCGTTCGCTTTCAAGACTCGTTTGCGCAGGCGGATTGATTTGGGCGTTACTTCGACTAATTCGTCACTGGCAATGAACTCTAACGCTTCTTCAAGCGACAAGTCCTTCACCGGAACCAGTCGCATGGCCTCGTCCGAACCTGACGCTCGCATGTTGGTCAGTTTCTTTTCCTTGATTGCATTCACATCCAAGTCGACGGCGCGCGCGTTCTCGCCGACGATCATGCCTTCGTAGACTTTGGTATTGGGCCGAATGAAGAGAACACCGCGCTCTTGTAAGTTGTAGAGCGCGTAAGTGGTCGACGTGCCCATGCGATCCGCGACCAGCGAGCCGCTGCCGCGTCCTTTCATCTCACCCATCCATTTGTCGAAACGCAGGAAGAGCGTATTCAGTAAGCCCGTGCCTTTGGTTTCCGTCAGGAACTCGCCGCGAAAACCGATCAATCCGCGCGACGGGGCTTCGAATTCCATGCGTACGCGGCCGGTGCCGTGGTTCACCATCTTCATCATCTGGCCTTTGCGCCGGCCCATCGCTTCGGTCACGACGCCGATGAAGTCTTCAGGGCAATCGACCACGACCAACTCGACGGGTTCGTGCAGCTCACCGTTGATGCGGCGGGTAATGACTTCGGGTTTGGACACCTGAAGTTCGTAGCCTTCGCGCCGCATCATCTCAATCAGGATGGCAAGTTGAAGCTCGCCACGGCCCGAAACCTTAAACTGATCAGGCGAACCCGTTTCCTCGACGCGAATCGCGACGTTTCCCAGCAACTCTCGCTCGAGCCGTTCGTTGATTTGACGTGAAGTGACGAACTGACCTTCGGTGCCGGCAAAGGGCGAGTTGTTAACGGTGAAGATCATCGCGATGGTGGGCTCGTCCACCGCTATCGCCGGCAGAGGTTTCGGGTTGTCGGGAAGAGTGATCGTCTCGCCGATGTTGATGTCTTCAAGACCGGCCAGCGCGACAATTTCGCCCACCCCGGCAGAGTCTGCCTGCACCCGCTTCAAACCTTCGAAAACGTAAAGCTCTTTCACTCTGGTTTTCTTGACGGCGCCTTCGTGACCGGCGATCACGACTTCCTGATTGCGCGCGATCTCGCCTGAGAAGATTCTTCCAATCGCCAGCCGGCCAACGTATTCACTGTAGTCCACATTGGCGACCAGCAACTGCAAAGAGTCTGTGCGTAGCGCATGCGGCGCGGGAATGGTTTCAATAATCTGGTCGAACAGCGGTTTGAGGTTTGTCGAAGTATCGTCAAGTTTGTTCTTCGCCACGCCATCGCGCGAAATGGCATAGAGAATGGGAAACTCAATTTGCTCGTCGGTTGCATCAAGATCCAGGAACAACTCATAGATCTCGTTCACGACTTCTTCGGGCCGGGCGTCGTGCCGGTCAATCTTGTTGACGACCGCGATCGCCGGCAGTCTTGCTTCCAGAGCTTTTCTCAAAACAAAACGCGTCTGCGGCAAGCAGCCTTCGGCCGCATCAACCAAAAGCATCACGCCATCGACCATCTTCAGAACCCGTTCGACTTCACCGCCGAAATCCGCGTGTCCCGGCGTATCGACGATATTGATTTTGTAATCGCCGTAACGCACCGAAGTGTTCTTGGCCATGATGGTGATGCCGCGTTCGCGTTCGAGATCCATCGAGTCCATGACCCGTTCGACGATGGTTTCGTTGTCACGATAAGTGCCGGCCTGCTTGAGCATGGCGTCCACTAAGGTCGTCTTGCCGTGATCGACGTGGGCGATAATTGCGATGTTGCGAATCTTGTTTGTTTCCATTGCTGCGTCCCTATAGTGAAGAAAACTCACCTGAAGGCAAACGATAAGGATAGAGGGGCGGGCAACAAAGCACAAACCGGAGCCGGGTTGTCTAAGAAGTGACGGTAAAGAGGAGGGCTTACCTCAGGCAGAGCTAGTAATGATATCTACACGCAAGAATTCTGATTTTGTTCTCCAGGACTTGATAGACGAGGCGATGTCCTGATCGATACGGCGTGACCAGCAGCCTTTGAATTCGTGCTTGAGCGGCTCAGGTTTGCCGACGCCTTGGAATGGTTCGCGCTGAATATCTTTAATTAGATCGACGATGCGCAAGGCCTTCCTGCGATCGTGCTGAATCCACCAAGCAAGGTCTTCAAACGCGGCTCCGTCAAATTCCAAGCTTCTCACGAGCTTCCTCGAATGGAATACCGGTTTGACGTTCTTTCGCTCCCAGCAGCCGGCGCTTCATAGTTTCGCTCTTTATGAGGTAGGCGGTCTCCTTTTCCGATTCGATCTCGCGCCAAAGCTCGATTGGAACAATGACGGCCGTTGGATTGCCGCTTTCGTCGGAGATGTATTGGATGTCAGTCATGACGAGGGCTCCGACTCGGATTTTTTCCGAACTACAACTCTGCGTCAAGAGTTAGTGGCGCGGGCGGATCACTCGAAACATAAAAGGCGGGCAACGCCCGCCTCTAAACGTCAAAACCTGAAACCTGAAACCTGAAACCTACTTATGCGGCATCGCCTGCGTTGCCGGCATGCCTTTCATCGGCACAGGCAGCTTGCCATCGGCGTTGCGGGTAAGCGCAACGAAGTCGCGGTCGAAGCGAATTGAATCGAACATCGCATCGACGCGCGCTTCCATCATCTCTTTCGCGCGCACGGCCTGATAGCGTTCGTACACATAGAAGTGACGGCGCAGCAATTGAAGCGCTTTCTCCTTCTGCCCGTTCTGCGCGTAAATGGCCGCCAGGTTGTACGACGCCGGGAGCAGATTGATGTTATCGCGCGCAATCCGGAGCGCTTCTTCTTTCTTGCCGTTGGCCGCCATGAAGACCGCCGCGAACACGATGTTGTAAGGATCCTTCGGATCGAGCGCCAGGGCCTGTTGCGTGTACTCGTTGCCCTTGGCGGGATCGCCTTCCGAATTCCAGAAGACCGCGAGGTTTCGATAAGCCAGCGCCAGCGGATACTCCGCCACGGCCTGTTCCATGTAGGTGAGACCCTTCTTGAACTCGCCGTCATGGATTGTCATCTTGCCGAGTCCGTGTAATGCGACCGAACGCGAAAGCGGATCAGCCGGCATGTCCAAAATCTGGTTAAAGACTTTTCGCGCTTTGTCCCAGTCGCCGATGTTGTGCCGAAAGTTCTCTCCGAGATAGCGCAGCGGTGTTGGATCCGCCGGATCCATCCGATGCGCTTGCGTGTAGAGACGATCAGCCCACTCATATTGACCGCGATGTTCGGCCGTCAGGCCGCGCCTCATCACCCGCTCGATCGCAGCGCTTTGACGCGGCTCAAATACCGGTGACGGCGGGATGCTCGCGACGTCCGTGACGCCGAGCTTCTTCAATTCCTTTACCGCTTCTTTTGCCTTCTTCGGAAACAGGCACTTCTGTTCGAGCACGGCTTTGTACATCGCGATGGCGCCGTCTTTGTCGCCGGCCGTCGCTTTACCCGCGGCCTCTTTCATCTGCGCACTGATGCTACTCTCGCGCTCTTTCATTGCACCGTCGACCAGTTTTTCCACGTCGGCGAGTTTCAATTTGCCGCCGGCGTTCTCAACTTTGCCGACCAGCGTACCGTCAGGCTTGGCCAAAGCGGCGACAGGCCGGGTAGATTGGCCTATGAGCTGCTCAGCATGCGGCGTGCTGGCGCCGTCGCTGACTTCCATAGACACGCACTGCGCAGCGTAAAGCGAAAGAATGCGCGACTGGCGCAGACTCGATGCCTTCACTTCGGTCTCGGACGCGGGAAACCAATAGAGAACCAGCCCGGTCGCCGGCGCATCGGCGGCTTTGCGGATCTTCCAGGGCACAACGTACACCGGCGCCGAAGGGCCGCTCGAGCTGCCACTGACGCCGCCGCCACCACCGCCGCCACCGCCTCCGCACGTGGCGAATGTTGATTGGACGAAGAACATGGCGAGCAGCGCGACAGCTACTGCGCGGGCGAGTTGTACTTTCATGTGAAACTCCTCTGAAGGGTTGAGCCTTTACCTGCCAAATCGTGGACAAGAACAGCCACAGATAAACACAGATTTTCACAGGTAAGAAAACAAAACTCTGATGTCTCGATCTGTGTTCATCCGTGGCTTCGTGTCACCTGCCGGCTGAGACGTGCGAAACAGCCCGGCCAGTTGCTCATAGAATCAAAAATGGCTACGGGCCGGCGAGATTATGTCCCTCCCGGCCCGTGGATTCTATGTGGACAGCTTAGAGTCAGTTTGCGCAGCCGTACATCTTCCATGCGGAGGCCTGTTGCTCAACCGCCTGTTTGCAAGCCGCTGCCAACGATCCCCTTGTTTGTGGATTGTCGGCCAGTTTCTTCCACTGGTCGCGCATCTGTTTGCCGGCGTTCTCGTACTGCGCGCGCACCATCTCAGGAACTTTGCCGGTGCAGGAATCATACTTCGCGAGAAAATCATCGCATTCAGGCACGCCGATGCTGGCGCCGCTTGTCGAGGCGGTTGTAGTCGCGGGCGTGGTTGCCGTCGCAGGTGTACTGGTAACCACCGCCACATTGCTATTGTTTGTTGTCTCGGTCGTCGTACAGGCCATCAACAACAGGCCGCAGACAAGAGACAACACTAAGATTGTCGTTCTTCGCATCAATTGCTCCTTTTTTTGGATAAGCACTAGGCTCAAAGCTGGGAAATCATACTCGCAGACGACAAAATTTGATAGTTTTGCGCGGCATGAATGAGCCGAAATCCATGGCCGGCACACCAGTCGCTGCGATCACGACGCGCTGCTGCATCGCCGGCGGTGGCCCAGCCGGCATGATGTTGGGCTATTTGCTCGCGCGCGCCGGCGTCGAGGTCGTCGTGCTTGAGAAGCACAGGGACTTTCTGCGCGACTTTCGTGGCGACACCGTGCACCCTTCGACCCTCGAGGTGATGAACGAGCTCGGCGTCCTCGAAGAGTTCCTGAAATTGCCGCACGACAAAGTGCGGGCACTCGGCGGGCAGATCGGCGATGAGTTTGTGCAGCTCGCGGATTTTTCGCACCTGCCGACGGTCTCAAAATTTATCGCGCTCGTGCCGCAATGGGACTTTCTCGACTTTCTTGCCGATCACGCCCGGGTTTATCCGACGTTCAAATTGATCATGCGGGCCGAGGTAGTCGATCTGCTGGAATCAGAAGGACGCGTTGCCGGAGTTCGCGCAGAAACACCGGACGGCGAATTAGATGTGCACGCAGACCTGACCATCGGCGCTGACGGTCGCGGTTCGATCGTGCGCGACAAAGCCGGACTGCAGGTTCAGAATTTCGGCGCGCCGATGGATGTCCTTTGGTTTCGTCTGTCGCGTAAAGCGTCCGACGGCGAGCAGACGCTCGGCCGAATCAAAGCCGGCAAGATGATGGTGATGCTGAACCGCGGCGAGTACTGGCAGTGTGGCTATTTAATTCGCAAAGGCGAATTCGAGAACATCAAGGCGCGCGGCATTGAGCAGTTTCGCGCAGACATTGTTTCGGTCGCGCCATTCTCCGGCGATCGTATGCACGAGTTGCCGGACTGGCAGCCGATCAAGTTACTGACCGTAAGGATCGATCGTTTGCAGAAGTGGTTTCGGCCCGGACTGCTTTGCATCGGCGACGCCGCGCACGCCATGTCACCTATTGGCGGCGTGGGAATCAACCTAGCGATTCAGGATGCAGTGGCGACGGCTAACATCCTCGCGGAGCGTTTGTCGCGCAACACGGTCGGCTTGGCGGATTTGGAGCGAGTGCAACTGCGACGTGATTTTCCGACGCGCATGACGCAAGGGCTTCAGGTGTTCATGCAGAACAACGTCATCGATCGCGTGCTCGGCAGAACGGATTTCCGCGCTCCCTGGCCGTTGAAACTGTTTAATCGCTGGCCGTTTCTAAGACGGATTCCAGCGCGACTGGTCGGTGTGGGATTTCGACCGGAGCATGTGAGGAGTCCGGATGTGAGAGAGCCTTACGAACGCAACTTTGGTGATGTGATGATGTTCGGAATGGTTGGCACAGATCTCTGGGGGCCTTCCCCGGAATCATGGATCCTTTTAAAGACAATTTGGAAAAAGCTTGGTGGCAGTACGTTCGACGATATAAAGAAATGAGATCGGATTTGCTCAAACCTGGCTTTCCGTCCCGTCGCGGACTCGTTTTCAATGGGGTTTGGGATTCCAGCGCTGAAGCGCTGGGCTACTTTCGAATGGTCCGCTGCGCGGACTCATTTACGTGAGCATTTTCTCGATCACGCCATAGCTCGCTTGCAGAGCTTCCGATAGTTTCTCAGGTTGGCTGCCGCCGCCTTCGGCCATGTCGGCTTTGCCTCCGCCTTTGCCGCCGATGATCGGCGCGAGTTCTTTAATCACCTGGCCTGCCGGAACCTTCCTGGTGAGATCGTCCGACGTGCGCACAATCAGTGAAACCTTGCCGTCGTTTGTGCGGCCGAGCACAACCACGCCTGATTTGATCCGCGCGAGCAAAGTGTCGGATAGTTGACGCATTCCTGCCGCATCGAGGCCGGTGGCTTCTTTGGCGAGGACTTTCACGCCGGCAACTTCCCGCGCTTCGTCGCCGTTCGATGCGGAGGTCCCAATTGCGCCGCTGGCAATCTTCAAACGCAACTCTTCCGCTTCGCGACGTGCTTTTTTTAGTTCCTCTTGCAACTTACCGATGACGGCGGGGAGTTCCGCGCGCGAAGTGCGCAGGTTCGCGGCGGCTTGTTCAATCATTCTTTCGTCTTCGCGGAAACGTTCGTAAGCGTCGAAGCCGGTGATTGCACGAATGCGACGCACGCCCGAAGCGATCGACTCGTCGCTGGTGATTTTGAAGACGCCGATGTCGCCGGTCGCGCGGACATGCGTGCCCCCGCAGAGCTCTTTTGAAAACCCCTGCACTGTCAGGACGCGCATCATCCCCGAATACTTTTCGCCGAACAGCGCCATCGCCCCGCCGCGAATTGCGTCCTCGACGGGCATGACGTCCGTGTTAACCGTCACGTTGCGCAGAATCTGTTCATTGACCAGCCGCTCAACCTCCTGCATCTCTTCCTCAGTCATTTGCTGGTAATGCGTGAAGTCAAAGCGCAGGTAACTCGGCGCGACGACTGAGCCCGCCTGCTTCACGTGCGAGCCGAGAACTTCGCGCAGAGCCGCATGGACCAGGTGTGTCGCCGTGTGATTCCGCCGCGTCGCATCGCGCGTGAAGACATCGACCTCGGCAGTGACGGTGTCGCCGACCTTGAGCGAGCCTTTTTCTATTCTGACCTTGTGAATGATCAAGGCCTGCACAGGCGAGTATGTATCAGCCACGCGCGCGACGGTGGCACGCGCATCCTGCGCGTGATCCACGGGCGAGACGCCCGTGCCACCCTTCGTCAGGGTGCCAACATCTCCGACCTGGCCACCGCTCTCGGCATAGAACGGTGTCTGATCGAGGATGACTGAGCCGTCCTCGCCTTCGCTCAGTGACCTAACTTCAGTCTCTCCCTTGATCAAGGCGACGACTGTGGCGTCGACTCGTGTTGTCTCATAGCCTTTGAATTCGGATTTAGTATCGTGACGGCGCGTTAATGCGATGTAAATTGGGTTTTGAGTTTGGTGCGCGGTTCTCGCGGTTCCTGAGTTTTGCTGAAGGAAACTAAGTTCGTCCTCAATTAAACCCCTGAAAGTCTCTTCACTGATATGACCGCCAAACAGAAACTCGAGGCACGACTTGTGATTACCCAACCCAATTGGAGTTCGATCCAACACGTGGTACATCAAATCAACAGGCAATCCGAACGTGTCATACAACACCGCCAAGTCTCTCGTAGGAATTCTGTCGACGAGGTCATCGACATTGCCGAAATCTTCAAAACCACCCCAAGTCAACGATTCAGTTTTCGTAAGGCGGTTAACCGCGTCCTCTAATTTCTTGAGTCCGACCGTTAGAGTGTTTCCGAATCGCTCTTCTTCCAGCCGCACCATCTTGCCGATGAAGTCCCGGTGAGCTTCGAGCTCTGGAAAGGCTTCGCCCATCTGATCGACAACAAAGTTCGTGACTTTGTGAAAGAACAAGTCTTCGAAGCCGAGCGTGTGCCTGCCCTGATAGATCGCGCGCCGCATGATCTTGCGCAGAACGTAGTTACGGCCTTCATTCGCCGGCAGAATTCCGTCGGCGATCGAGAACGCAGTTGCGCGTGCGTGATCGGCGATCACGCGCATTGCAAATCCTTCCTGAGTTGCGGCTTCGTAGTTTCGATCAGCGAGCTGCGCAACGAAGTCGACGATGTTCTTCAGCAAATCCGTTTCGTAATTCGACTTCACGCCTTGGAGCACAACGCTCAGCCGCTCGAGCCCCATGCCGGTATCGACTGAAGGCGCGGGAAGAGGCGTTAGCTTATATGCTTTTGCCCCGCCGACTGCGCCCTCCCTCACGGTCGGGCTACTGCCCCGTTCGCCATCGCTCGCGCCAACTTCGCTGCGATCGAACTGCATGAACACGAGGTTCCACAGCTCAGTGATGATGTCGGTCGGACCGTTGACGTTCGCGGCGCAGTTCTCTGCGTCTGACGGATCGTCACCCATGTAGTAATGAATTTCGCTGCAAGGGCCGCACGGGCCGGTCTCGCCCATTTGCCAGAAGTTATCTTTGCGGCCAAAGCGCAGAATCCTGTCTTTCGGCGCGCCGACCTGATGCCAGAATTTCTCAGCGTCCTCGTCCGGTCCTACCTGTTCGTCGCCTTCGTAAACCGTGAACCACATGCGACGCGGATCGAGTTTGAATTCGTTGACGAGCAGATCCCAGGCGAACTTGATTGCGTCTTCTTTGAAGTAATCGCCGAACGAGAAATTGCCGAGCATCTCGAAAAAAGTCTGATGCCGCGCGGTCTTGCCGACTTCGTCCAGATCGTTGTGCTTGCCGCCGGCGCGCAGACATTTCTGCGACGAAATCGCACGCACGTAATCGCGCTTTTCGACGCCGAGAAACGCGTCCTTAAACTGATTCATGCCCGCGTTGGTGAAGAGCAGCGTTGGATCGTTTGCGGGCAGAAGCGGGCTTGAGCGCACACGCGTATGGCCGTGACGCTCAAAGTACTCCAGAAATTTTTCGCGAATTTCAGAGCCTGTCATTAGTTTTTCGAGTTTAGCACGCGTGATTAATAGAGTCAGTACGGGGAACGGTAGCGACCCGGTTTGCTTCTCTCTGTGCCGCTCTGAGGTTCTCGGTGTCTGTGTGGTTTAGTTCTTAGAGACAAATTCACCACAGAGACACGGAGTTCCACAGAGCCTCACAGAGACTTTCAAACCAGGACACTCGGAAGGTTGATGACTAGCCCTGATTGAGCTATTGATTAGTTGGTGAACCGACCTTACCAATATTCAATCGTCTTTTGTCTGGTCGCCTGCGTACTGGTCACGGCTTGCTCTGAAGCACCGAAACCCACCGGACCAAAATTCCGCGGCCGAGTGCTGCTCTTGACTGGCGATCCATCCGCAGGTGCAACGCTGGCGGAACTCACGCAGGCGGGCGATGGGTACAACCTTGCGACGCTGACTCCTGGCGTCAAGGAAGCAGTTGCCAGCCTGGATCAGACGCGTTTGCTCTACGCCACCAAAGACGAAATCAGCGCCCGCGATCTCGCCAGCGGCTCAATCACATCGCTGGTGAAAGGTGAGAGCGTATGTCTGGCGTGGGCGCCCGACGGCAATCATTTCAGTTACCAACAGAAGTCAGGTAGTTCGACGAAATTGTATGTCGCGGATGTCAGTGGAAAGACGAAGCTGGTTCTCGAGGATCCGAACGGCACGACAGATTGCGCTCATTGGATCGCGAATGATCGACTGGTGCTGGATCGATTTGTGGGACTCACCACGAAAAAAGGCGCCGAGCCGCTCAAGCCGAACACTTCGACGATAGTGACCGTTGGCGAAACCGTGAAGCTGAAGGACACGTCGAGGAAGTGGTCAATCGAAAGCGTCTGCGCGAAATCAAACGAGGGCTTTGTTCGTTCCGCGGATCAGGGCCGGCTGCTGATCGCGAAGAACACCGATCGCTTCGAAAGTCTCGACCCTGCGCCGGCGCCGTGCACACAGTGTGAGTTCATCGGCTACGCGGCACAGAGTTGCGCGCCGTTCTTCATCGAGCAACCAAGTAGCACGACCACTGAGCTGTTCTTTTTGAATTCCACGAACTGGCAGAAACAGAGACCAACCTCGATCACCTGGATCTTCGCCAACGCGAAGTTCCTGATCAACTCTTCAGCGCGCCTGATGGTGGCGGGCGATGCGCCCGACAAGCTGCTTTTGATCGACACCGAAAGCGGAGAGGTGACGCCTTTCTTTCAGAACGCAGCCGCCAGAGAGATCGTGCTGGTCTCGCCGGTCCCGGTGGTTTGGATTGAGAAGTAGCGGTCTTGGTACACACGCCTCCGGCGTGCCAGCACGCGGGACGCGTGCGTACCTCAGAAGTGCCCGTCACTCAATGTCGCCCTTCGCCAACGCGCGCACTTTGTCGCTCACCAACTCAAATTCAAAACCCTGGCGAATCAAATGATCGAAAAGCTTCTTTGCGTCTTCGCGAGTCCTGGGTTTTCCCCGCAGGCGAATGCGTTTTGCGATCGCGCGCTCAATCAGTTCTTCTTCGGGAGTAGCTTCGAAGACTTCGTCGAGGGCGGTCTCGGCAGTGTGCTTGTCGATTTTCTTCAGCCACAGGTCCCTTTGCAGCCTGCGGCGGCCGATGGGCCGCTCGCGCAAGCGAAGCGATGCGTAGCTCTGCGCGAACCTGGCGTCGTCCAGGTAGCCATAGCCGCACAGGCGGGCAATGACTTCGTCAATCAGCGGCTTTGTCGCGCCGCGCGTGGTCGATAATTTCTCGCGCAACTCTTCAACGGAACGCTGCTTTGCCGCCAGCAGTTTCGCCGCGCGTTGAAAGACAAGTGCGCGCGCTTTCTCGGGAGTGAGCGGCGCAGCTTCTTCTTGGGACACTTTTGATCGTCGCTGCCGCATGTGAAGTGCTCCGAACTCAGTCTGCGTCCCGGAGGGACGGAATGTTTATAGCTCGCTCGGCGAGTTTTTCAAATTCAGCGCCGTAGGCGCGAAATAGTAACGCGCCTGCGCGCGTGTAAACAGAAAAAAAACTGGGTTCTATAGACATTTCGTCCCTCCGGGACGGAGAAACTACAATCGACCGATGGACGGTGTGCTAATCATCGATAAGCCCGCGGGGATCACCTCGCACGACGTCGTTGCGCGCGTGCGCCGAATCATCGGCGAGCGGCGCGTCGGCCACACCGGCACGCTGGATCCGTTCGCCACTGGGGTTCTCGTGATGTTGGTCGGACGCGCAACGCGGCTGGCGCGGTTTCTCAGCGGCGCTGAAAAGGAATACGAAGCGGTGATTCGGCTTGGATACGCGACCGACACCGGCGACGTCACCGGAGCGCGGCTTGGCTCCCCCTCTGCGCATGCGGAGAGGTCGCCAGAGGGAGAGGTCGGGAACGCGCACTCTCACCCGCAATCCCGTGGGGAGGGAAGCATTCCGGACGTTGCGAAAATTGCCGCGGCGATGGCTTTGTTAACGGGCGAGATCGAACAAGTCCCGCCAATGTACTCGGCGAAAAAGATTGCCGGACGAAAACTCTACGAACATGCGCGGCGCGGTGAAGAAATTGAGCGCCAGCCAGTGCGCGTGACCATTTCCGAATTCGAACTGCTGACCCCTGATGCCCGGTGGAAATCGGACCAGGACGGCGCGGTGGATCTGCGCGCCCGGGTTGTGTGTTCCGCGGGAACGTACATTCGGACGCTCGCGGAGGACCTAGGCAAGCGACTCGGCCTCGGCGCTCACTTAGCTGAGTTGCGTCGCACCCGCGCGGGCCGGTTCACGATCGAGAATGCCCTCACTCTTGAAGAGATGGTGGAAAGAAGTGGATCATTGGCGCAGGCATTGATTTCTCCCGGCGATACGCTCTCGCATCTTCCGCTAATCGAACTCGATGAAGAGCAGGCCCGCCGAACTGTTCATGGAATCGATCTGCTCCTCGCGGACGACGAAACGCAGTCGTGGGTTCAGGGAGACTCGATCCGCCTGACGAGGCGTGGCGAATTGATCGCAATTGGCACTTTCGATGTGAATAGCAACACCCTTCATCCCGCCGTGGTGATTAAAACCGAGTAAGTGCGCTCTCATTCACACCTCGCTTCAGCGAGGTGATCGCCGACGCTGCAAAAACGATGAGCCGTTTCAACGGCCTACCAGAAACCGTTAAAACGGTTCGATGTGTCAGCGCCTACAGATCATCACCTCGCTGAAGCGAGGTGTGAATGAAACGTTGTGCCCGCGCCGGAACTTTCAATCCGTTCATCTCGCGAGTTATATTTCCGTCCCCTGATGAAGAAACGCTATCTATTCGCCGGACTCGCCGGACTTACGGGTGTCGCCGCGGGCGCAATCGCCGCGAAACTTCTGACGCGGCCGCGGGATGTCAGTTGGCCGGAAAGCATCAAACTGATCCCGCATCCGGAGCATTCCTGGTTCACGCGGATTAACGGCGTACGGATCCACTATCAGGAAGCCGGCGAGGAGGATGCGCCGGCAATCGTGCTGATTCATGGCTTCATCTCTTCCACGCTCATTTGGAGTGACGTGTTTCTTCCCCTGGCTGATGCAGGCTTTCGCGTGATTGCGATTGACATGCCCGGCTATGGCTACTCGGACAAACCGGCTGATGGGCAATACACGATCGACTGGCAGGCGCACACAATTGTCAGTCTGCTCGATCGTTTGGAGATCGACACGGCGACAATCGTCGGCGCGTCATACGGCGGCGCGGTAGCGGCGACGATGGCGCTTGATTATCCCGAACGTGTCGAACGTCTGGTTCTCGTCGGCACAGTAAGCAACGACAGCATTCTCAGACAGCCGATGGTGCGGATCGCGTGTCTGCCTCTGATTGGAGATGTGGTGACGCCGCTGTACCTCGGTTCGCGATGGGTTTTGCGAAAACGAGTTGAAGACATGTACCGGCGAACCGGTGCGCCGGTTGATCAACAGAAGCTTGCGGCGCGCCATCATCTGCTGTCGACCGCGAACGTGCATCGCGCGATGGTAAGATCGATGCGGCGCTGGCGTGCCGAACGAGTCTCACGCGAAGCGAGTGGGATTCGCATGCCGACGTTGATTGTCTGGGGCGAAGCAGACTCGCACGTCCCGCTCAGCGACGGCGTTCGTCTGCGCGATCGAATTCCAGGCGCGCGTTTAATCGTCTTCCGCAACTGCGGTCATCTGCCGCCCGCGGAACAGCCTGAGAAGTTTGTGCAGGTGGTTACTCAGTTCTGTAACACCGCGGAGATGCAGAACGCAAAGCCTCTGAAGTTTAAGAAGAAGTCAGAACCACCTGCGTTAGCGGGTAGGTGATCTTTCGCAACTCCCACGGGTACTCGACGTTTACCCGCCCGCTAACGCAGGCGGTTCTGACATCCTCAAGGCCTTGCCCACCGACGGATCTCTTCTTACCCGCCAAATTTTCGAATCCAGATAGTAGTGAATGAAGGCGTAGCCCCACAGAAAGGCGATGCCCAGTTGAATGGGCAGTGACAGCGCGGCCGGTGAGTCGCCGGTGTGAAGATTCAGATAGCCGAAGTATTGGCGCGGGCCCTGGTAGATGATGCCGAAGATGATTCCGAGCGCGATGTAGATGATCAGACGGCGGCTGATGAATGAAGCGGCGCCGTAGGTGGCACGCGCATCCTGCGCGTGAGTCACGGGCGAGACGCCCGTACCACCGTACTTCTGATTATGAAACCAAATAAGCCGGTGATATTGCAGGTTGTGATAGATGGTGAGTATCGCCACGAGGGCGATCGGTTTTGCCGGCATCGGAGTCAGCAAAGCGATCCAATGCATCGGTATCGCCGCCGCCAGTAACAAATACTTCGGCACGTTGAGCGGTTGATGCAACACTACGCGCTGAACTTGACGTATTAACCAAGCCGTCGCCAGAACCACTGTCCCAATCAGCAGCACAAGCGCAACCGCATTGACTCCGCTTCTCAAGATCGCCGGCACGCGGGCCATGGCTGTCGCATCGTTCGCGATGAACGCCACGAACGGATAGTTGAACGCGAACAGCAACAACAAACGATCCAGCGCGTTATCAATCGACGCGAGGTCGTTATTCTTTTTCTTGTACAGCACCATGAAGCCGTAGTGCTGCTTCACCAGGTGGTAATAAGCCCACAGCGCCGCGATGAAAAAGAATGTGAGGCCGAGGCCGAGCAAAACCATCGCCGGGCCAATCACGAAGAACAGAAGCGAGCCCAACATGAGACGTCGGCGCGTCTTCCATTCTGATTTGTCGAAGTAGGTGCGCGAGAAAGTACCGAACACGTGCGGCGCGTCGATCAGAATGGCCCAGCCGGCCACCATCGGAATCAGCGGCAGCACGCCGGTGACGTACAAAATCAGGAGCAGGTAACTGGATGCGACTGAGCCGATGAACCAGACCAGGTCCTCGCGCGCGCTGATGATCCAGCGCAGCGAGATCGCGCTTGGGCGGGCTTGTGTGACTATGGTTTCTGTTGCCGCGGACATTAGCAGTTATGTAGGCAGAACGGTTGACCGCGAAGCGGTCGAATTTAATAGCCGTGGGCAACGCCCACGGTAGCAAGCGAAGGATATCCGACCCTGAAGGGGTCGACCAAATTGAAACATCGCGAGAAATTCGCCCCTTTCAGGGTCGTTCTCGTACGGGTATCCGATCCGGTGGCGTTGCCACCGGCTATTGAATTCGTCCGCTGCGCGGACGATTACCCTCACGTAGATCTCTTCCCGTCATCTCAGACGGCTTCTCAATTCCCAACAGGCCCAGCATCGTCGGCGCCACGTCCTCCAAAGCCCCTTCGGTGTGCAACTTTATACCGATTGAATCCTTATCGATCAAAATAAACGGCACCGGGTTCGATGTGTGCGCGGTGTGTGGCTCACCGGTGTATAGATCGACCATCTGCTCGGCATTACCGTGGTCAGCGGTAATCAACATGGTGCCCTTCGCGGACGCAACGGCTTTCGAAATCCAGCCGAGACACGTGTCAACGTACTGACACGCCTCAATCGTCTTGTCGAGCTTGCCGGTGTGGCCGACCATGTCGGGGTTGGCGAAGTTTACGATGAACACGTCGGTGTCGCGCTCCTCGAGCGCGCGCAGAAGCTTGTCAGTAACTTTGAACGCCGACATCTCAGGCTGCAGATCGTAGGTCGCGACTTTCGGCGAAGGAACGAGCAGGCGCTTCTCGTGGGGAAACTCGCGCTCAGTGCCGCCGTTGAAAAAGTAAGTGACGTGCGCGTACTTCTCAGTTTCCGCCATCCGGTAGTTCCGCACTCCGATTCCCGCAAATACGTCCGCGAGAATGTTGCGCGGAATCTCTGGCGGAAAGGCGACCGGCAACGGATACGTCTTATCGTAAATGGCGAAGCAAACAAAATGAGTGTGCGGCCGGTTCGCTGTCGGGAAATCGTCGAAGCCGGGAACGGCCAACGCGCTTGAGATTTGCCGCGCGCGATCCGCGCGAAAGTTGAAGAAGATGACTGAGTCGCCATCCTGAATCGTTGCGACCGGCTGTCCGTCTGCGCCTATCATTACAATTGGCTCCACAAATTCATCGTGGAGGCCGCGTTCATAGCTTTTTTTAATCGCCGCGATCGGATCGATTGCCGGCTCGCCTTCGCCACGGACGAGCAGACGATAAGCGCGTTCAGTTCGCTCCCAGCGTTTGTCTCGATCCATCGCGTAGTAACGCCCGACCATTGAAGCAATCTCGCCCACGCCGATGTCGCGACACGCGCTCTGCATCTGCGCGACGTACTTGTCCGCCGATTGGGGCGGCGTGTCGCGGCCGTCCAGGAAACAGTGAACGTACACCCGACGTACTTCGCGGTCTTTGGCCATGCGCAGCAGTGCGAACGCATGTTCCTGAGAGGAATGCACCATTCCATCAGAGACCAAACCCGCTATGTGCAAAGCGCGATCGTGCTTCACGGCATTATCCATCGCCGCATTCAGCACAAGATTCTGAGAAAAAGCGCCGGTGCGAATTTCATGATTGATGAATTCCAGATCTGTGCGCACGACACGGCCGGCGCCCATGCATAAATGACCGACGTTCGAGTTGCCCATCACGCCGCTTGGTAAGCCGACGCATTCGCCTGACGCTTGCAGCAAAGTGTGCGGATACTTTTCGAGTAGTTCGTTATAGAAGGGCATCTGGGCCTGCGCGATCGCGTTGCCCTCGCGTTCCGCGCGATAGCCAAAGCCGTCGAGAATGATGAGTGCTAGTGGAGTTTTCATTGGGTACGCACGCCTCCGGCGTGCAATCTAATTATGTCGACTAAGGGCACGCCAGAGGCGTGCGTACCCGCACTTACTGCCAATAATCCGGACTCTCTTTCATGTCGGGGTCGGGCCGTTCCATCCAACGCTCGGGCCGGTGGAGCTTGATGAACCCAAACCGTTCGTAAACGCCGTGCGCATCCTTTGTTGCCAGAACCCAGCGCCGGAAGCCCTGCAAATCGGGATGCGCGAGAATGACTTCCATCAGCCACTTGGAAAGCCCTCGTCCCCGATGCTCAGGCAGAACGAACACGTCGGCGACCCAGGCAAACGTCGCATAATCCGTCACGATACGGGCGAAGCCAACCTGTTCATTGCCTTTGTAGATTCCAAAGGGAAATGAATTCTGGATCGAAAGCTCGACAACTTCGCGCGCGCGGCCCTTCCCCCAATAGGAATCGTTGATGAACCGGTGGATCAGATCGATGTCTAAACGTGAGCGATCCGTAGAGATGGTGTAGTCGCCGCGATGCCAGGTATCGGTCATATCAGTACGCACGCCTCTGGCGTGCAAGCATAGAGCGCGCCAGAGGCGCGCGCACCGAACACTATTTCGGCGAAATCTCTCGCCTAAGAAAGAAGATTAGATCTGTAGAAGGCGGTTCAATCCCTAACTGTCGGATCATGCCCACAACCTGGCCGCGATGCATCGTCGAGTGGTTGACCACGTGCTGCATCTGATCGATGAGCGGCATCGAACTCGGATCGCCGCTCAGAAGCCTGAAAGGCAGTTCGGCCGCCAGACGATCCTCATCGATGTTCGTGAGGAGTTGTGCGCGTCGATCGACCACTTCTGACCAGCGACCTTTCAGAGTCGCAATGTCCACACACGCGGCTGTGGTCCACTTCGGCCAGGCTTCGGCTTTCGTAGGCGACCGGCCATGCCAGCGCTCCAGCCAAACCCACTCTGCGCCCGCCGTGTGCGTGAGGGTGCCGAAGATCGATTGATGACTGCAGCCAACATCGCGACGCAGATCTTCTTCCGCCAATTGATTCGCCGCGTCCATCGCCAGCTGGTTCGCCCACTCGGTGTAATCGAAAAGACGCCTGATGTCCTGAATGTTCATGAAGTCAGAACCACCTGCGGTAGCGGGTGGTTGATCGTTGGTTGCAATCTCCGCAAGTTCAACCGCCCGCTACGGCAGGCGGTTCTGACAACTGTCGCGCTACGCTTGCCACCGCACTCCAAACGCCGCCCGTCCCGGATACTTCGCCGCTTCGCCGAGTTCCTCTTCGATCCGCAGCAACTGATTGTATTTCGCGATGCGGTCGCTCCGCGAAAGCGAGCCAGTCTTGATCTGGCCCGCGTTTGTCGCCACCGCGAGATCCGCAATGAACGAATCTTCCGTTTCACCCGAACGATGCGAAATGACGGCCGTGCGCCCGTTTGATTTCGCCAACTCGATGCAGTTCAGCGTTTCAGTCAACGTTCCAATCTGATTAACTTTGATCAGAATCGAGTTCGCCACGCCGAGATCGATTCCCTTTTGCAGAAACTTCGTATTCGTGACGAATAGATCGTCGCCGACAAGCTGCACCCTATCGCCAATCGCTTCCGTCAGAGCTTTCCAGCCATCCCAGTCGTTTTCGGCCATGCCGTCTTCAATCGAAATGATCGGATATTTGCTGGCCCAGTCTGACCAAAAGGAAACCATTTGTTCACTCGAAAGTTTCCGCCCGTCGGATTTCTTGAACACGTAAGCCGAGCCGTCGTAGAACTCGCTCGATGCCGGATCGAGCGCGAGCAAAACGTCGCCGCCTGCTTTATAGCCGGCCTGGGCGATCGCTTCCAAAATCGTTTCGATTGCTTCCTCGTTCGATTTCAGGTTCGGAGCAAAGCCGCCTTCGTCGCCAACGCTGGTGGCATAGCCTTTTTTCTTCAAAACGGATTTGAGCGTGTGAAAGATTTCGGCGCCCGTTCGCAGCGCTTGGCTGAATGTATCGGCGCCGACGGGAACGATCATGAACTCCTGAAAATCGACATTGTTGTCAGCATGCGCGCCGCCGTTGATGATATTCATCATCGGCACGGGCAAGGTGTTCGCCGCGTCACCGCCGATGTGTCGATACAGCGGCAACTGCCGAAAATTCGCCGCCGCGCGGGCCGACGCCATCGACACCGCCAGCAGAGCGTTCGCTCCTAATTTAGATTTGTTGGGTGTCCCGTCGAGTTCGATCAGCTGGCGGTCGATTTCGCGTTGATCGAGCACATCCATTCCTTTTAGCTCGCTGGCGATGACTTCGTTCACGTTTCGGACCGCGGTCAAGACGCCTTTGCCGAGATAGCGCTTTGGATCACCATCGCGCAGCTCAACTGCTTCGTGTTCGCCGGTGGAAGCCCCGGAGGGAACAGCCGCGCGCCCGCGCGCACCGCTTACGAGAATGACGTCTGTTTCAAGAGTTGGATTGCCGCGCGAGTCGAGTATTTCGCGGGCGTGAATTCGATCGATTTGGCTCATGGGTAGGGCGAAACTTTACCATCAGAGATGTCAGAACCGCGAGCGGTAGCGACCGGATCACGTTTGTCTTCTGAAGGATAAGAGCGACCGTTTTTTAGCTTACTGCGTG
>DATEPC010000056.1:0-12436 GCA_035273405.1 Pyrinomonadaceae bacterium
CGCCGCGCACAGATTCACGGCTGCCTCTATGTAACTCGCCGCCGCCTTTCCCGCAATTCCCGATTCGATTCCGGGCTCAACGAAACCATTCAGGTTGTCGAGATGAAAGATAATCGGCGCTTTCGGTTTCGGAGGTAGACGCTCGCCTTGCCGGACTATTTCATAGCCACACTGCAAATCCAGCGTCCGCGCGTTATGCGCGAGCACCTCAGCATTACCAATGATGATGGGATGGCAAACGTCGCGGACTTCTTCTTCCGCCACGGCCTTGAGGACAACCTCGGGTCCAATTCCCGACGGGTCGCCCATGGTGATACCGATGCGAGGCTTCGACTTTCCTGTCGCGTGAAGTGATTCGGCCCGCGAAACGGTCATGTCTGAATGAGAGCGGACGTTAATTTTCGAACGCGGGTTCGGTAGCGTCGTCGGGCGCGTGCTGATCAGCGCGAGCGTCTGATTCAACCTTACCGTGACGTTCTTCAGCCTTGAACATGTATTTAATATTGCGTTTTAAAACCAGGAGATTCGGACCCGACCGGCGGTTAATCTTCAACGCCCCGCGATCGTACCACTCGATTGTACCTTCGATTTCCTCACCGTCGAGCAGCACCAAAACCATGGGCGTGTGCGCGTCGATCTGTTTCTTGTAGTAATAAATCTCAGCGTGAGTTTCGGTCGCCGGCGGCTGACGCTTGCGCATCTGCATGGACGGTTGCTGTCCCGGCCTTTGCTGCGGCATTCCGCCCGGGCGTTGACCTTGCTCCGGCATTCGATTCTGCTGCGGAACAACATCGCGCCTCGCTTTCACGTCTGCCAGCGTCGTTCTGATAAGTTTGCGATTCACAATTCGCCTCCAAATTATTAGTTCGAGAGAGCGCGAGCGCGCTCGGAATAATGCGTTCCCGCCAGTCGAAACGTGGCGCGGCTTCAGCCTTTATCAGGCTTTAGCCTTCCGAGGAGAGATTGCGCATTGACCCGTTACGGAATTTCGTTAGGGATTGCGCGGCATGCTACACGACAGCGAGGGAAAACGCAAAATGCGGATGTTGTGTGGCGAGCTAGCTTGCCTCAGACCTAATCAGCTTTCTTTCGGATGAACGTCGGGACGTCCAGATCCTCACTTCTCGCCCTTGATCCTGATGGCGTCACACCGAAGTCAGGTGCCGGGACATCGTAACGCGGCGACGCGGTCACCGGCATTGTCGCACCGGCGCCGACGGCGGCAGTCATCGGCTGACGATTGAAGCCGGTCGCGATCACGGTGATCTTCATCGCACCCACCATCGTTTCATCAATGACGTGCCCAAAGATGATGTTCGCGTCTTCATCGGCTTCCTGACGGACGATGGTCGCGGCTTCGTTCACTTCGTAAAGGGTCAAATCCGGACCGCCGGTGATGTTGATGAGCACGCCCTTCGCGCCTTTGATCGATGCCTCTTCCAGCAGCGGCGATGCGATCGCTTCCTGCGTCGCCTCGATAGCACGGTTCTCGCCGCGCGCGTAGCCCGTACCCATCAACGCCATACCCATGCCTTGCATGACGGTGCGCACGTCCGCGAAATCGAGGTTAATGAAGCCGGGGACGGTAATGAGATCGCTGATGCCCTGAACGGCTTGCCTCAACACGTCGTCGGCTGCTTTGAAAGCTTCGCCGATCGAAGCAGTTTGCGAGACCGCCGCGAACAATCGCTCGTTTGGAATCGTAATCACGGTGTCGACCGATTCGTGCAACTCACGCAGTCCCTGTTCCGCCTGTTGCAACCGGCGGCGCCCTTCGAACAGGAAAGGTTTCGTGACCACGGCGACGGTCAGCGCCCCCAGTTCCGTCGCTAATGACGCGACAATTGGCGCACCGCCAGTTCCCGTCCCGCCGCCCAGACCCGTCGTCACAAAAACCATGTCGGACCCTTCAAGCACTTCAATGATCTTGTCCGTGTCTTCCAGCGCCGCCTGGCGTCCGACTTCAGGGTCAGCCCCCGCGCCGAGGCCTTTCGTCAGCCGTCCGCCCAACTGAATCTTCACCGGAGCGCTGGAACGCTTGAGCGCCTGCAAGTCTGTGTTGGCAACGACGAATTCGATGCCTTCAATGCCTGCGTCGATCATCCGTTGCACTGCATTGCCGCCGCCCCCGCCCACGCCGATAACCTTGATCCGCGCGCCAGTGATCGGAGGCTCGTCGTCGATGAAGATGTTAATGCTCCTGCCGGATGGCGAAGCCGAATTGTGAGTTTGGTTTACCTCTGCTGACATGCTTGCTTCCTCTCTTCCAAATCGGGAAGGCTTCCACGGCCTCTTTCGTCTATTTTGGGTCGGCTGCGGCACGGGACTCAAGATTTTGCGGACAACATCTTGTGCTAACGGGGCCGCAGCATACAATAACTAGTCAAAAAATACCACTACTAAATCGATCGCGAAACTTAGAAACGAAATGCGTCAGTCGTCCGCTTCCACCACGCTTCGCCGTGCCTGAGCGTTGCTCGATTGCGTGCGCGCGTTGCGAAACGAGTGCGAGACCTGCCGCCGCCGCCCAGGCCGGACTTTGAATGTCTTCGACAAGCCCACCGAACCGATCACGCTCGGGGTAACCGACGCGTACCGGCGCATCAAACACCTGCTCAGCAATTTCAACCATGCCGTCGAGCAAAGCGCCGCCGCCGGTCAGCACTACGCCGCTCGACAATTGACGACTCCATCCTGAGTCTTTGATCTCGTCGGCGACATGCATCAAAACTTCCTCAGCGCGCGGTTGCAGGATGTCGCAAAGAATCTGTCGCGAAAGTTGCCGCGGCGCGCGACCGCCCACCGACGGCACTTCAACCATCTCGCCCCGCATCGCATCGCTGAGCGATGCACTGGAAGCACAGCCGACGGTCCGTTTGATCTTCTCTGCTTCGGGAATCGGCGTCCGCAGACCGAAGGCGATATCGTTCGTAAAGTGCGAGCCACCGAGCGGAAACACGGCCGTATGCTGCACGGCGCCGCGCTGATACACGCACAAACCGGTGGTTTCCGCGCCGATGTCCACGAGCGCTGAACCATATTCTTTGTCGTCATCCGTCAGGGTGGCCTCAGCCGCCGCAAGTTGCTCAAGAATCATGTCGGCCACGATTAGTCCGGCCCGATTCACGGCGTTTATCGCGTTCTGCCGCGCGGTCACGGGGCTGGTGACGATGTGGACCTTCACTGCCAGACGCGCTCCCGTCATGCCAATCGGGTCGTTGATTCCATCCTGGTCGTCGACGATAAATTCCTGTGGCAGACGATCGACGATCTCGCGGCCGGCGGGCAGTTGGATCGCGCAGGCCGAGTCAATTGCCCGGCGTACGTCGTCGGTCGTGATTTCATGCTCGCGGCTGGCGACCGCGACAATTGCCTGGCCGTTGAACCCCATGATGTGCGAGCCCGCCAGGTTGATGGTCACTTCCTGCGCTTCGGCGCCGCTCATGCGCTCAGCCTCTTCCACCGCGCGACGGATTGATTCGACCGCAGCCTCAGGGTTTACGATTACGCCCTTCCGCAAGCCGCGCGAATCAGATTCGCCGGTTCCGACAACGTTCAGCCGGCCGTCTTCACCCGTCGCGGCGACGATGCACGTCACGCGGCTGGTTCCAATGTCGAGCCCGATTGTGTGGGTTAATCGTTTAGCCATTCCTGTTTGCAGTTGGTCGTTTCGCTGAACGTGGTGACGCAGCGGGTTTCGGAGCCATGCTCTGTGCGCGCACTCGAGGTTTCTTGTCCGCGGGCGTTTCGCCTGGCTCAACATTGCTCGTTGCTGCCGTCGCGGCCGCACCCGCGTTCGCGGCGACGTCGTTCGGCACACCCGCGTTGTCGTCCGACCCGGCTGACACTTTTGCGCCAGAGCTGAAGCCCAACAGGACGTGATCGCCCTGGTAATCGGCGTAGGTGATGGACGAGCCGCGTGGCGTCTGCTTGTACTCGTCAAGCACGTCAAGCGCTTCTTTCAGGCGGCGTCCAAGTTCCCGCGAGCCCAGGCGCACTTCGATGTCCGAATCCTTACCGGCCAGTTGCGCCCGCACGTCGTGCACATCGAACAAGCTAATTTCGCTCACGCGTTCGACCACTCCCGCCGTTTGCCATTCGCGCAATGCTTCCTGATATTTCTTCACCCGCTCGGAGTTTTCCTGACGCGCTTCGTTCGTGCCGTCTTCGTTCCAACCGCGGATGAAGAACGGCGGCATTTGATCGCTCTTCATCTCGCCCAACGCGACGCCTTCATCGTCCACCGATACGAAATGCCCCGCTGTGGTGCGCACCACGGCGACGGGTACGCGTTCCGTGATGCGCACCCGCAAGCCATCCGGAAGCACGCGCGTAATGACCGCTCGGCGCACACCCGGCAACCGTCCAAGTTCGACGCTCAACGCTGACAAATCAGCCCGCCAAACACCCGTGCGAGACACGCTGCGTCGCACGAGACTTTCGATCTCTGCTGCAGAAGTTCTCGAAGTGCCGACGACATCCACGGCGCGCGCCTGAAACAGCGCCGCGGATGAAGCGGCGCGATAGCCAATGGCCAGACCGATGATCGCAAGAATAATGACTGCGACCTTCAGCGCTCTCGGGACATACGCGTAGAGCGACCGAACTGAAAATCTATCGGACTCAACGGTACGGCCGTCGCGCCGCATCGGCCGTTGCGGTAATCCCTTCGCCTGCGCCTTCCCGCGTCGTGGTGCGCGTGATGCAATAACTTGTTCTTTCATGGCTCTCGTGGCACAGACTTCAGTCTGTGTGTTCCTATCCCCGGTTGAAACACAGACTGAAGTCTGTGCTACTTACTACTCCACAGCTCAACTTCGAATTCGAGATCAATTCCGTGTTCTCGTTTGACTCGCTCGCGAATCTCTTCCGCTAAAGCCAACGCGTCAGAGGCTTTGGCTTCTTCACCTTCCGTGACGATGAAGTTCGCGTGCTTCTCCGAAACCACTGCGCCGCCGCGCCGGGTCCCTTTCATGCCGAGGTCATCAATCATTTTGCCGGTGCCAATCGGGCTGGACGGAGCATTCTTGAAGAAGCACCCGGCTGAGCGTGTACCATGGGGCTGGGTCGCCATGCGCTGGCCCTTGGCCTTTTCCATTCGCTCGCGGATCTTTTCGGGATCGTCGGGGTGCAGTAGCAACGTCGCGCCCAACAGAAGCTCACCTTCGCGAAAAGACGTGTGCCGGTAATTCCACTGCACTTCATTCCCAGGAATCTCCGTCACGCGTCCGTCGCGAGCCACGCGGACCGTTTCAACAACCGTTCCGATTTCCTGGTCGTACGCCCCTGCGTTCATCCAAAGCGCGCCTCCGACAGTTCCCGGAATTCCGTTCAGACCTTCGATTCCCGACAAATCGTGTCGCGCTGCATCAACGCACAGTCGTGGTAACGAGTAGCCCGCGCTCACGGAAACGCGTGCGCCATCGAACTTCGGTTCAGCCTTCAGATCTTTCAAGCTCACAATCACGTAGTGATGTTCACCGTCGTCGGCCAGCACGTTACTGCCGGAGCCGAGCGGCCTCCATGCGATATCGCTTTTTTCAAGCTCACCGACGAGAGCCGCCGCTTGCTCTTCAGTCTTCGGCGAAATGACCCAATCGACTGCGCCCCCAACGCGCAGACTGGTGAGTTCGGCAAAGCGTCGTCCGCGTTCCGCGTTCACGCCAATTCGCGCTGCGATCTCTTCTATAGTGCTATCGCTGTCGATTCTCATTTCGTCATGTTCCCTTCGGCCTCATGTGTCCATGCGACGAATGGGACAGATGCGATTTACGGGACTAATCACCGCGCAGCAAAGCAACCAACTGATCGCTCGCGCGCGAGACTGAACCTGCGCCCAGCGTAATCACCAAATCGCCTTCCCGAACCGTATCGATCATGAGCGCGGGCGCATCTTCCACCGCGCCAATAAATTCGGCGTTCTTGTGCCCGTAACTCTTGATTCTTTTCGTCAAGATTTCGGCAGTGACGCCCTCAATCGGAACTTCGCTGGCTGCGTAAATATCAGTGACGAACAACACATCAGCGTTATTGAAGGCGCTGGCGAACTCATCCATCAAATCATTCGTGCGCGTGTAGCGGTGCGGCTGAAACAGCACCACGATGCGCCGGTTCGGCGCCGCAATTCGGGCCGCGCTGAGTGTCGCTTTAATTTCGGTCGGGTGGTGGCCGTAGTCGTCGACCACCGTGACGCCTTTTTCTTCGCCCTTGAATTGAAACCGGCGATCAGCGCCGGTGAATTCACTCAGTGCATGCGCGATCGTGTCGAAAGGCACATCCAGTTCCAGCGCGACCGCAATCGCCGCGAGCGAGTTATAGACGTTATGTTTCCCCGGGACTCGCAGCGAGACGCGACCGAGCGCGTTAACGCCGCTCAAGACTGTGAAACTTGAACCAAATGATTGATCGTAAGTGATGTCGTGCGCGGAAATGTCTGCTTGCGCGCTCAGACCGTAAGTTATGCGCCGGCGCGCGACGTTTGGAATCACCGCTTGCACGTGCGGATCGTCGAGACACAGCACCGCCGCGCCGTAGAACGGCACCTTGTTCACAAAATCAGCGAAACATTTCCGCACGTCTTCCATATCGTGGTAGTAGTCCATGTGTTCGCGATCGATGTTCGTGACCACCGCAATCATCGGCGTCAGCATCAGGAACGAACGATCACTCTCGTCAGCCTCGACCACCATCAATTCGCTCTTGCCCAGTCGCGCGTTCGAGCGATACGAGCGGACAATGCCGCCTACGACAAATGTGGGATCCAATCCGGCAATGCCAAGCACCGTCGCGACCATTGAAGTCGTCGTCGTCTTCCCGTGCGAACCTGCACACGCAACTGTGTAAGGCTTCATGCGCATCAGCTCCGCGAGCATCTCGGCCCGCGGAATCACCGGAATCGAACGTCGCTGTGCCTCGACGATCTCCGGATTGTCGTCACGCACGGCGGTTGACCGCACTACCACGTGCGCGTCGCCAACGTTGTCTGCCACGTGGCCTTCCGTTATTTCGCAGCCCAACTCTTCCAGTCGCTCCGTCACTTCCGACTTCTTCTGATCGGAACCACTCACGCGGAAACCAAGGTTCGCCAACACTTCAGCAATGCCCGACATGCCGATGCCACCGATGCCGACAAAGTGAATGTGTTGGAATGGCCTGAACATTCTTGGACTCTAAAACTCAGCGCGCTCGTTTGAATTCATTTTCCATTCGTCATTTTTCGTTTGTCATTTTTCATTCACCGATTCTCCGAACCACGAATTCTACGGTGACGTCTCATTGCGCCCCCCATGGCAATGAAAAATGTGAAATGACAAATGGAAAATGATCATTTCTTCCCTTGAGCTATCAACTCCTCCATCAAATCAACCGTCTTCTCCGCCGCATCGCGTCTCGCCAGTTTTCGGGCGGCGTTTTCCATCTCATTAAGCTTGTCGGGCGTCGACAACAAACTCCTGATTTCGGTTGCCAAAGTCGCTCCCGACAAATCCTTCTGCAAAATCATCCGTGCCGCGCCGGCCGTTTGCAGCGCCTCGGCATTCTTTCGCTGATGATCGTCAGCCGCAAGCGGAAACGGAATCATGATTGCCACCTTGCCGGCCGCGAGCAACTCCGCGGTCGTAGTTGCGCCCGCGCGCGAAACGATCAAATCGGCTTTAGCAAATTCGTCCACCATGTTATCGATGTACGCCTTCACCTCAGCGCTCTCGCTCCAACCTGCTTCACTGTAGCCGCGCTGCACTCTCTCAACATCGGCCGTACCCGTTTGGTGCGTCACGTGCAAACGATCTTTATCGGAGACAAGGTCCGCCAGCGCCGCAATCATCGCTTCATTTATTGCGCGCGCGCCTTGCGACCCGCCGAACACAAGCAACGAAACGTGCTTCGGGTCGTGCGTCTTCGCCGGAACTTCAAAGAACTCGCTGCGCACCGGATTGCCGGTCAAAACCGCTTTGCCCGGAAAGAACGACATCGCTTCAGTGAACGAGACCGCGGCTTTGTCGACGAACCACGCCAGCCGTCGATTTGTAAATCCGGGAAGCGCGTTCGAGTCCATCACCAGCGTCGGTCGCTTCATGAAAGCCGCCGTCAGCAAAACCGGTCCGGAAACGTATCCGCCCGCGCCTACCACAATGTCGGGACGAAACTCGCGAATCAGTCGCCGCGCCGCGAAAAAACTTTTCGGCAAAAGCAGCAGGCCACGAAGCCTGGCCGCCAACCCAACGTTTTTCAGTCCCGTGCTTTCAATGAGCGAAAGTTCAAAACCTGCATTCGGCACCACGCGGTTCTCTAAGCCTCGAGCCGTGCCGACAAATCTCACCACCGAATTCGGGTCGCGCCGCATGATCTCTTTGGCGACGGCAATGCCCGGATAAATGTGCCCGCCGGTGCCGCCGGCCGCGATTAGCACACGCATCGCTTACCTTAACGCGCCCGCGCGACCGCGCGTTGGCGAACCGGCCGTTTCTTTCTGGTTGAGCGGGCCGGTTCCCAATCTTCTTCGTAATCGCCGTCGTCGTAACCCGTTCGGCTACCACGTCCGGAGTACTGCGAAATGTTCAGCAGGATTCCCACGGCTGCCAGCGTCGGCACAAGCGAAGATCCACCATACGAGATGAACGGCAGCGGAATGCCTTTGGTCGGCAAGAGTGCGAGCACCACACTTATGTTCAGCAACGCCTGGGCGACAATCCCAACGACGATGCCGATGCCCAGCAACATTCCGAACCGATCCGGCGCGCGTAAGGCCGCTCGCATTCCACGCCAAAGGAAAACGGCAAAAACAATAACGACAATCAAGGCCCCGATCAGTCCCAACTCTTCTCCGATGACTGCGAAAATAAAATCGGAGTGCGCGAACGGAAGGAACAGAAGTTTCTGCCGGCCCTGCGCGAACCCGAGTCCATTCTGACCGCCGGATCCGACGGCAATCAGGGACTGCACCACCTGATAACCCGTGCCCTGCGCATCGGCCCACGGATCCATGAATGCCGCCAGCCGCTTCATGCGGAACGGCGTAAAGATCAACATGTTTCCGACGAATAGCAGTGCCGGCACCGTCGCGAGCAGCATGTGCCGCACGCGCACGCCTCCGGCATAGCACATCGTGAATACGATGATCGCAAACATCAGCGCGGTACCCAGATCCGGTTGCTTGAGCACGAGTGCGGCGACGATTCCAAGCACGAACAAGCACGGCAGAAACGTCTTCCAGAAAGATTGTTCTTCGCCCGCACGCCGCTGAATGAAATACGCAACGAAGATCGCCAAAGACAGTTTTGCGAGTTCGGATGGCTGCATCGAAAAGCCGCTTCCTTTGATCCAGCGACGAGCCCCATTGACGGCCGGAAAAGCAAACACCGCAAGCAGCAACACGATCGTGACGAACAGCAAGCCGTAAACAATCCACGGGCGATTCAAAAGCTGATAATCGAATCGCATCATGACAAACATCGCGCCGAATCCGATCAGCGTCCAGATGCCCTGCTTCATCACGTAATGAAACTGGCTGTGATTCTCCTGCAAGGCGATCACGGCCGACGCGCTGTACACCATGACTACGCCAAACAGCGCCAGCCCCGCCGTCGCAGAGAAGAGCCATTTATCAATAGTTAGTTTTTCCGTCATTACACGATCCGGTTCGGGGCGGTAGCCCGACCGTGGGGAGGGCGTTATCGTCGGCTATACGCCCTCGCTCACGGTCGGGCTACTGCCCCGTTCTGCCAGACCCAAGACCGCTTCCTTGAATACCTGGCCTCGGTGTTCGAAACTTTCGAACATATCGAAGCTTGCACACGCAGGCGCGAGTAGAACCGTGTCGCCCGGCTGCGCTGCGTTAAATCCGCGCTGAACTGCATCTTGCATCGTCAGCGCATGTTCAAAAGGCGCGACGCTTCCCAATTCGCTTTCAATCGTGGGCGCGTCTTTGCCAATCAGAATCATCTTGCGCACGCGTTCTTTGACGAGCGATGCCAAAGGGGCGTACGGCGCTTCTTTGCCCAGCCCGCCGAGTATCAAAACGGCCTTGCCGGGATCGTCGGCGAACGCTTCGAGCGCTTTGATCGTGGCGTCAACGCTGGTCGCTTTCGAATCGTTGAAAAAACGCACGCCGTTGATCTCCGCGACTTCTTCCAGTCGATGCTCGACCGGATAAAAGTTTCGAACGGTTTCCCGCAACGATTCCGGTGCGACGCCGCACGCTAACCCCGCGGCCACCGCGGCCAGAACGTTCTCGACGTTGTGGGTGCCCCGCAGTCGCAAGTCGTCTCGCGTCATGACAACGCGCTCACCGTCCGAGGTTTTCGAAACCAGGTCGCGGTCGCGCAGCAACATTCCTTCACCAAGTTCACTCTGCACGCTGAACTGGACAACATGCGCGCGTAATCCGCTTGCCCAGGACGAAACGATCTCGTCGTCCGCGTTCAGAATTGCGACATCGCCGGCTGTTTGGTTCGTGAAAATGCGGTGCTTGGCCGCGGCATAGTCCATCAAAGACTCGTACCGATCCAGGTGATTTGGCGTAACGTTCAGCACCGCGGCCACCGTCGGATGAAATTCAACGATCGTTTCCAACTGAAAGCTCGACAACTCGACGACGTTCCAACCGTCTTCGCGCGATGACTCAACCATTGAGATCAAAGCGGTGCCGATGTTCCCGCCAACCTGCACGTGCAATCCGCCGTCCTTAAGCATTTGTCCAATCAAAGTCGTGGTCGTTGTCTTTCCGTTAGTCCCTGTGATGGCTACGGTTCTTCCTCGTAAAAAGCGTGAGGCGAGTTCGATTTCGCCAATTACTTCAACTCCGCGTCGTTCCGCATAGCGAATCGGAATCGCTTTCGTCGGCACGCCCGGACTGACGACGAGCAAGTCAATCTGATCGAGCAGCCAGGAAGGCGGAGCGCCTTCAATCAAACCGACGCCTTCAGTTTTCAAATCCAGCGCTGCCTGCGACCACTCATTCAGCGGTTTGCGATCGCTCAGCGCTACAGTTGCGCCTCGTGCCGTCAGAAATCGCGCGCTGGCAATGCCGCTGCGCGCCGCGCCGATAACTAATGCTTTCCTGCCCGCAATCTGCAATCAATTCAATCCCACCTGTTTAGCGGCGGGCGTTGCCCGCCGACTACGCGGGGCAACGCCCCGCTCTAAACCTTAACGAAGTTTCAACGTCGAAAGACTCAACAGCGCGAACAGAATCGCCAGGATCAAAAATCGAAAGACAATCTTCGGCTCTTTCCACCCCACCATCTCGAAGTGATGATGCAGCGGCGTCATCTTGAAAACCCGGCGACCCACACCGCTGGTACGTTTCGTCATCTTAAAGACTGTGACCTGGAGCATTACGGACATCGCTTCCAGGACGAACACGCCACCCACCATCAGCAACATGAATTCCTGCTTTGTCAGGACCGCGATGGTGCCCATGGCGCCGCCGATTGCCAGACTGCCGACATCGCCCATGAAGACTTCAGCGGGCGGCGCATTGAACCAAAGAAAGCCGAGACTCGCACCGGCTAACGCACCGCAGAACACCGTCAGCTCCGCCGCTTGCGGGCGATGTGTCAGATCCAGGTACGCCGCCCAGACCGCGTGGCTGGCGATATAAGTGAACGCCGTAAGCGCTGCCATCGCTATAAACGTAACGCTGATCGCCAGGCCGTCGAGCCCGTCCGTCAGATTCACCGCATTCGTCGATCCCAACAACACAATAATCACTAAAATCAGATACAGCGGCGACGGAATTACGCTGATACCGCTTGGATCGGCCGTCTCTTTGAAGAAAGGAATGCTGATGTTCCATGAATATTTCGTCGAGAAGTATTGCGTCGAAATATATAGCGCCAACCATACGCCCACGGCGACCGCAAGTTGCAGTGCCAGCTTCTGACGACCGGTCAAACCCAGACTGCGTCGCTTCACCAGCTTGATGTAATCGTCGGCGAACCCGACCGCGCCAAACGCCATCGTCGCCAGGACAATGATCCAAACGTAAAAGCTCGAGAGTCGCGCCCAGAGGAGCGTTGAAATAACCACCGAACCGATGACGAGCAAACCGCCCATCGTCGGCGTATCGCGTTTGGCGATGTGCGCTTGTGGCCCTTCTTCGCGAATTTGCTGCCCGATATTCCAACTCTTTAAGGCGTTGATCGCATGGCGGCCGAACAGGAGCGAAATCAGCAACGCCGTGATCGCTGCCCAGGCGGTCCGAAAAGTGACGTACTGAAAAACATTCAGCGCTCTGACGAACGGCCATCGATCTTTGAAGTGGCCGAAGATGAGCTCGTAAAAGATGTAGTAGATCATCTAGTCAGTTGTCAGTTGTCAGTTGTCAGTTGTCAGTTGTCAGTTGTCAGTTGTCAGTTGTCAGTTGTCAGTTGTCAGTTGTCAGTTGTCAGTTGTCAGTTGTCAGTTGTCAGTTGTCAGTTGTCAGTTGTCAGTTGTC
>DATEPC010000057.1:0-25333 GCA_035273405.1 Pyrinomonadaceae bacterium
GGCCCCCAGTGTCGTAGGCGACTGCGACAAGTCCGTACGTGCCAGGTAAGCTCGGAGTGAACTTCGTTGAGTAGAGGCCGTCGGCGTCAGGCGTTGTATCGGTGTCAATAAGCATTACCGAGCCATTCCACACGTAGAAGAACTCGACGCGATCGATCTTCCCTTCGTCCTGAACGCTTGCCTTGATGTCCAGAGTCGTGCCCTTCGACACTTGCAGGTTATGGGCCGGGGTGAGGACCGTAACCTTCGGAGGCTGATTGATCGGGGCACTGTTGTCGCTCGTATCGAGTGCGTAGAAGAATGAGTAAACCGGGTTCGTCGAACTCGCGTTATCGCCCGCAACATCCGCCGCGATGTAAGCGGTATGCCCGTCGGCGGTGAAGCGCGCTCGCGAAAAGGGGACGACTTGACCGTAAGTGCCAAAACCAGGCTCCGTCGGGAGCTGCTGCTTCCAAAGCAGCCGACCGTCGCCTGCAACGGCGACGAAAAAACCGGGCTCGCCGTAACTGATGCGCCCGCCCATCAACGCGAGCCGATCGTCTGGACTCGCGACTGGATCCTGCAATACGCCGCCGTCGATGAATGTCCACACTACTGAGCCATCCTCAGGGCTCACACGATGGAGCCTGTAGTTGTCCTGCACGATGTACACGGCCGATTCGCTCGGGGGCGCGTCCGCAATCGAGAGGTTGCTAATCGGCCGGATCGGAGACACCCAGCGTAGAGTTCCCTGCGGCGAGACGGCGAAGAAACGGCCCGCGGTCTGATGATCCGGCGAGGTGTAGATGGTGCCAGTCCGTTGTCCGGCGACCGGCTGGGTAATCCCTACAGCATTGGTTGCGTAGAGGAAGACACGCTGTCCGCCGAGCGTGTAGCCGAAAAGGCCGCCCGACTCGTACTGAAAATATTTCTGCGTGGGGGCAATGCCCGGTGCGGCGGGACCGAAGACGATCTCGGTGCCGTCTGAGCCGTCAACGCCGAAGCGACCAGTCGGTGGGTGGGAGAGCGTGCCGTCGGGCTTTAGTGCGAAATTACCAATTCCGATCGCGTCGGTGACGGCGTGAATATTTCCATCGGGGCCTACGTTAGGACCAGAGAGCAGGTTGTCGCACGTCTTGTTGAAGAGCCACTTCTGCGTGCCGTCCGGATTGATCGCGAAGATGCCCTCGACGTTGACGATGCTGTTGGCCTCGCACTGCGTCCCGGGATCGCGTGGAACAAGGCCGCCCACATAGATCGTTCCGTCTGCGCCGACCGACACGGGGCCTAACGCTCCGATTAGGCCGGCTTGAACGACCCACTTCAAACTGCCGTCCGGCGTGAGTGCGTAAAGCCGGCCCTTCACGTCATTGATATAGATAGTGCCGTCGGGGCCGATGGCGGCCCGGCCTGGCACGTAATCGCCCGCTACGGTGAAGCGCCATCGGATGCGCCCGTCTGTGGGGCGCGTAGTGACCTTCAAGGTAGCGACGCCAGTTTTGCCGGAAGACGTGATGCTCACGGGCACGTCGCCGAGCGCCGAGGTCTCCGGCACGTACGCAACGATCAGATTGTCGGCCCAGTGGACGATGTACTGCGAAGACTTGCCGTCAATGGTCAACTGCCCATCATTGCGCGCGCCAAAGTTCGCGCCGGTAATGCGCAGTAGGCCGCTCCGCGGGACTGGGTCCGGCGACACTGCGTCGATGCGCGGGGCGGACAGGAGCGTGCCGAACAGGTCGAACGACATGTCGTGCAATCGGCCCGCGTAGATCGACTCGGTCCACGGCTCGTTCGCTGCCCGGTCTCGCCTGAACCAAACTGAGCCGCGCACGTTCGGGTAGTTGCCGCTCGACACTCCCCACGTTTCCGAACCGCCGAACACAGGTTGGACCGAGAGGAAATGACGGCCTGAAGCATTGAAGGATGCGGGGAGCGTAATATCGAAGGTGTTTGGCTGCGCCGCGTCGTAGATGACGCCGGGCGTGCCCGCGGGCAGAAAGTGCTCAACCTGAAGCGCGCCCGGGGTGCCCTGCGCGCCGTCGTAGAAGCGCACGTAGACTCCGTAATAGACGGGGTTCGGCGGCATGTTGTAACCGCCGCGAGAGCCGCGCACTACGACACGAGTGATCGTGGCGTTCAGATCGAAGTCGTCGGCCACCTCCCGGTCGTAAGCAGTCCCGCCCTGAATCTTCGAGCTGGATTCGACCGCGCGTCCGTCGGATGGTTGGCTATAGATGGGCGTCGCGTTTGCGTCAGCGACCGCAGCCACGACCGTCGTGGCCGCGAAATCCGCCCTACCCGTGATCCTCAGATTTAGCCCAACCGCATTGTTCGAAGCATGAGTCGTGGCCCAGACGCTAAAGAAAGCGAAAATAGAGGCGACGGTGAATACGGCCAAGCGGCTGATTCTAGTAAGGCGCGGCCATCCGGACGAACGAAAAGCGGACGTCGCCTGAACGGCAGCAAACGTGCGATAGACAGACCAGTACCTGGTGAGGCTATGTGAATGCGAGGCAAACATTTTGACTCCCTAAAAATGAGCCGTCTCAGGCCACAGAAGGGCGAGCAAAGTCGGCTGGTTTGCTCTTTGAGTGGAGAAAACCAAGCTTTGAGGAGTTTTCCAGGTAATGGGTTGCTCTAACGCCTGGAAAAGTTAATTGTAATTTTTGGACATTTCTCAGCGCCAACATCCAGCGCCAAAGGAAAATATTTTCGTTTGAACTCGCCACAATAAGTGAAGGTGTCCGGTTCGTCACAGGTGCTGTTTTGGCAGGTCGCGACTGATAATTTCCTGCAAAGCGTCGCTGGCGCGTCGGGCGTGGCCGCGCTGATCTTCGCCGTCTTTCTGATCGACAACAAACAAGGGATGGTAAATGATCTCGACGCGTCCGAGTCGCGGGAAACGGCGGTTTGACGGCCACACTCGCTCTCCGCCGCGAACAGTCACGGGTAGAATCGGCACGCCGGCTTCCATCGCCATGCGCACTGCGCCGGGTTTGAACCTGCGCATTGTGCCGTCCTCATTTCCGCGGCCGCCTTCCGGAAAGATCACGACGGCGCCTCCTTCGCTGACCCATTGGATAGATCGGCGAATCGGGGCGGGATCGCTGCCCTCCAACTGTAAGGGCCAGGCTCCGACCAGTCGCAGGAAGTATCCCACCACGGGCCAGTTGAAAGCGGCATCCCACGCGAGAAAACGCACCGGCCGTTTGACTTGAGACGCAATCCAAAAAGGATCGAGGTAGGTTTGGTGATTGGCCGCGATGATCACTCCGCCACTCGCAGGTATGTATTCCTTGTTTCGCCAGCGGACGCGCCAAAACATCCGGACAAGAATCAAGGTAATTGGCCGGATGATTTCGAGCGCCCATTGCGGGAGCATGGGCGGATACGGACGCAGTCCGTTCGCCGTCCGCGAAGGTTCAAGCGTGGTGGTTGTTTCGCCCAAGTTAGTTTGCGATCTCGGTGTCGTTCAGCGGAATCGCGTCGGCCCAGGAGTCGGGGACAGCGTCAATGCCTATAGTGTCATCATTCCAGCGTTGGCATTTGCTGCAATCGAAGCCACGGTACTCAATCGCTTCCGCCTTCGTCAAACCAATCAGATTTCGCGCCGCACAGTCGCGGAAAGAACAATACCGTTCGATTTCGATAAGCAGGACTTCGCGAGGAAAATTAAGTGGCATAGGTTTTAGCTGGTACGCACGCGTCCCGCGTGCAGTTCTGAGCTGCGAGAAGCCAGCCAGAGGCTGGCGCACCTCCAGAATCACAGTGGCCATTCGCTCCCGATAAATTCGAGGTGAAGGCGCGTGATGCCGTCGGGGCCGGCACGCGCGGCCCGCACGACCGCCATCACCACGGCGTTGTGCCGCTGATTGCTCATCTTTACGAAAGTCCCGGGTTGGAGATCAAGGGCGGTGAAAATCGCCGCACCTTTACGACTGATGTTCTCAGTGACCGACTGTTCGGTGGCGACGATTTTGCCTGCGTCATAAACCTCGATCAGGACGTCGACCGGAATAAGTTGCCGACTCTCCTTTCGCTTCTCGTCGAGCACGATTTCCGTGAGTTGCTCAACTGAATCCTCCTGCGCGGCCCACAACTGGCTTTCGAGTTTGGTCTGGGCAATCTCGTATCGCCGCGTCGGATCCTCCTGGTAACTCTTGGGCGGCCGCTTGCCGATGAAGGCCACTCCGACTTCCAGCAAACTGTCTTTTGGTGTCTTTGGCTCGAGCAGGCGCGCGTTTCGCACGATTGACCAGACGCGATACTGATCTTCGATGTGATCGAACACCCGTAACTGGTGCGGCATTTTTAACGTGAGTTGCAGCAGCCTGCCAATATCAAAGGGCCGCATTAGTCCGAAACGCGCTCCGAACGGAGTGACGTCAATCAGTCGCGTCATCTCAGTCCACTCGCGATTTCCACTTTCGCGTGCGTAGACACGGGCCGGTAACCCCAGCCGGAGTCGCTCGCGCAGCCGTCGCGATTTTTGATCGAATTTGGTGACTTCTTTCGCCAAAATGCCGAGCGCATTTCGCGCCTCTTAACGAGTCGACCGGAGAGTCAAATTCTTCAATAATTATAGGCCTTTCAGTGCTTTGAAAAGCCCCCGGCTTAGGGTAAAATAACCGTCGCAATTAACTGCATGAATGGCAACTGCCGCGAACCCCTGACGTCTTCAAAAAACTCACACGTTCGTGCCGGAAAAAACGAGAGCTATTGCGGTGGCGACGGCTGGGTACGCACCGCGCCCGCGGATTTTAACGGAAAGGTCTGATGAATGGAAACGCTTGAACGCCACCACATAACGATCGAAGACGAAATGCGCCGGTCCTATCTGGACTATGCGATGTCGGTGATCATTGGCCGCGCGCTGCCTGATGTGCGGGACGGAATGAAGCCCGTGCATCGCCGCGTGCTGTGGGCCATGCATGAGCTCGGCAACGTTTACAACAAGCCGTACAAGAAAAGCGCGCGTGTGGTTGGCGACGTCATCGGTAAATATCATCCGCACGGCGACACCGCGGTTTACGACACGATCGTGCGCATGGCGCAGGATTTCTCGATGCGGTATCCGCTGATCGACGGCCAGGGAAACTTTGGCTCGGTTGATGGCGACGCGCCGGCCGCGATGCGTTACACGGAAGTGCGCATGGCCAAGTTGACCAACGAAGTGTTGGCCGACATCGAAAAAGAGACAGTCAATTTTCAGCCGAACTATGATGAAAGCTTAAGCGAGCCCACCGTGCTGCCTACACGGCTCCCCAATCTGTTGCTGAACGGATCAGAAGGCATCGCCGTCGGCATGGCCACCAAGATCCCGCCGCATAATCTCAACGAAGTTGTGGACGCCACGATCGCCGTCCTGAAGGACCCGGAGATCAACATCGAAGACCTGCTCAAGATCGTGAAGGGCCCGGACTTTCCCACGAGCGGCTTTATCTGTGGGCGCGAAGAAATCAAAGAGTCCTATCGCACCGGTCGCGGCATCCTGCAAATGCGCGCCCGGGCTTCCATCGATCGCATCGGTCGCGGTTCGCAAGAGCGAGACGCGGTGATCATCACGGAACTGCCATTCCAGGTTAATAAAGCCAGACTGATTGAGCGTATAGCGGAACTGGCAAATGAGAAAAAGCTGGAAGGCATTGCCGAAGTGCGCGACGAATCCGATCGCCACGGCATGCGCATCGTTGTCGAGCTGAAGCGCGACGCGGTGCCACAAGTCGTGCAAAACAAACTGTTCAAGCTGACGCCGATGCAGTCATCGTTCGGCGTAATCTATCTGGCCATCGTTAACGGCCAGCCGCGGGTGCTCAATCTAAAAGCGATTTTGGAGCACTTCATCGACTTTCGTCGCGAAGTGGTGCGACGTCGCACCGAATACGAGCTGCGCAAAGCCCGCGCGCGCGCCCACGTGCTGGAAGGTTTGACCAAGGCGATTGATGCACTCGATTACATCGTGACATTGATTCGCAACTCGCGTTCGGTTGATGAAGCCAAGCAGTGGCTGACCGGGAACCTGAAAACGACCAGCGAAGTGAAGACGTGGAAAGGTATCCCGTCAAATGAACCGCCCGCGAAATATCTGCCGAAGCTTAAGAAGACAATGGAGCGCCTCTCGTTCTCAGAGATCCAGGCGCAGGCGATTTTGGATTTGCAGTTGCGGAGGCTGTCGGGGCTCGAACGTCAGAAGATCATCGAAGAATACGAATCGATCATCAAACTGATCGCCGAACTCGAAGAGATTCTGGGCAACGAAAAGTCCCTGCGCCGGGTCATCGTTAACGAGCTGGAAGACGTTAAGAAGGAATTTGGCGATGCGCGCCGCACGGAAATCACCGAAGCCGGGACCGACTATTCGATTGAAGATCTGATTGCCGACGAAGAAGTCGCGATTACGGTCACCAAGAACGGCTACATCAAGCGTACGCCGGTAACGACTTATCAGCGTCAGGGCCGCGGGGGCAAAGGCCGTTTCGGCGCGATGGCCAAGAACGAAGATTACGTCGAGCATCTGTTCATCGCATCGACGCACGCTTACCTGATGGTCTTCACCGACGACGGACTGGTTTACAAAATGAAGGTCCACGAAGTTCCGGATGCGGCCGCTGCCTCACGCGGCAAAGCGATCGTGAACCTGATTCAGATTGCATCGGAGCGAAAACTCGCCGGCGTCGTGCCCGTGCGGGAATTCTCAGAAGGCCGCTTTGTGCTGATGGTTACGCGCAAAGGCGTGATTAAGAAGACGGCCCTGTCGGATTTTCAGAACATCCGGTCGAACGGCATCATCGCCATCAATATTGACGAAGGCGATGAATTGCTCGACGTCGTGCTCACTGACGGCACGAAACGCATCTTCATCGCGACGAGCAACGGCTTCGCGATTCGATTCGACGAAAAGAACGCGCGGCCGATGGGACGCGCCACTCGCGGAACCCGCGGCATCGACCTGCGCAAAGACGATGTCGTGGTTTCGCTGTGCGCGGTCTCGTCCGACGACTCGGAAAAGATGCTCTCCGTTTCTGAACAGGGCTACGGCAAGCAGACCCAGATTTCGACTTACCGTCTGCAGTCGCGTGGCGGCAAAGGCGTCATCAACATGAAAACGACCGACAAGACCGGCAAGGTTGTCGCCGTGTTTCCGGTCGACGCGGATTCGGAAATCATGATCATCACGCAGCAGGCGAAACTGATTCGCCTGGAAGCGGGCGAGATTCGTAAGACCGGCCGCAGTGCGCAAGGCGTACGCTTGATCAAGACCGATCCTGGAGACATTGTAACGAGCGCGTCGTTGGTTGAGGCGGCGGCTGAGGTAGAAGAATAGGAATAATTTATCTCTGCGCCCCGTAGGGGCCCACTGTTTAGAGTCGACCGGCGGTTTAAGAATCAAAGCTCCTTTCTGGAGTGAACTGTGAGGTTTCCGCTACATCATTTCGATCCTAAAGGAGCTTTGAGTCTGAATGGAGTTCAGGTTGCTATAAACTCTCGCTCCTGACGGAGCGAAGACGAACGGCCGTAAACGTCGGGAGGGCAACTGCGGCATTCATTCTTGCCGCGCTGATCCCTCCCCTTCCACCCACACCTCACCATCTGCAAAAACTTCCTTCTTCCAAATCGGGACGGTGCGTTTGAGTTCGCGAATCGCCCACTCACACGCTTCGAATGCGGCGCGGCGATGCGGCGCGCTGACGCTAATGACAACGCTGGTCTCGCCGATTTCCAGCCGGCCGGTGCGATGCACGATGCCGATGTGCGCGATATCGAATTCCTCGTGAGCCTGCGCACCCAAACGTTTCATTTCACTCAACGCCATTGGTTCGTAAGCCTCGTACACGAGGTAAAGCGTGCGCCGGCCTTTCGTCCACTCGCGTGCGTAGCCGTCGAGCGTGACCGTGGCCCCGCACTGCGGAAGGACAACTCGACGCGAGACGGCGCCAAGATCGATCTGATCGGCAGTCAGCTCGAAGAAGTCTGGGAGCGCGGGCATCTTGCCCGCATCTTCCCTTGACGCGCTCCCAGCGCTCCCGCCGCTGACGGGTGGAAAGACAGCGAGTTCGTCGCCCTCGGAAATCTCACGATCGCTTTGTGCGTATTGCTGATTCACGGCAAACAAGAGCGAGTTGCCGAAACGCTGCAGCGTTGGATAATCGGAAAGCAGTTTGGCGCGTGCGCCATCGGCATTGCTCGGCGATTCAAGCTCGACCTCGATCTGCTCTTGTCCGACGGCGTCGCGGGCAGCGCCAAAGAAAAGGACCCTAACTGTGAATTTCTTCATAGAAAGTTCGCTCCCCTCTCCGCAAGCGGAGAGGGGTTGGGGGAGAGGTTGGCCGCACGAAACCCCACCCCTAACCCCTCCCAGTTTACGGGGAGGGGAAACACAGGAACCTACTCTTCAAGATCGACGTGTTTACCGCCGTGACCGTTTCCTTTGGCGATAGAATGCAGCCGGGCGCGTTCTTCGTAATTCTTCACGACCCGCGCCAGAAAATCTCGCAGCCGATCGAGCCGCTCAGACGTTGAGCGCAGCTCAAGCAGTTCCTGCTTCGTCTCGGCTTCAAGTTCCATCGCGGCCGACACGAGAAAAGAAAGTCGCTGCGGTTCCGTGTCCGTTATGTCCGGGAGGTTGCCTCGTTCATCGTTGATGGTGCGGATGGAATTCGCAATCCGCATGAACATAGCCGCCACATCTCGCGAACTGGTGAGCATTTTTTGATTGGTTTCTTCTTCATCTTCAAAAAAACTGACGCGCACGACGAGATACGGATCGTCGCGTTCCACGTAATCCTCAACCTGGTAACGGATCACGCCTACGGTCAGCACATTCGATCGGCCGTCCGGCAGGTTTTGCGTTTCAGTCACTTCGGCTACGCAACCGACGTGGCCAGCCGGCGGAATGTCGCGGCTGGAAGACGACGCGGCGTCGAAATACGAAAGGCCGAACAGATTATCGCCGGCACGAATGTCCGTGAGCATCTTGCGATAACGCGGCTCGAAAATATGCAGCGGCATCGGCATGCCGGGGAACAACACCACCGGCAGCGGAAACAGCGGCAGCTCGCGCACACCGCGCACTTTGTCCAAGGCCTCACTCATAGTTTCGACAGGTTTGATTTATGACAACGTGAATTCATTATCGCAGACCAATTCGCGGAAGTCAGCACGGGTTGCGATGTGGCACGGGCGTCCCGCCCGTTAAATCCCCCGCAAGATGCGCGAGCCACGAAGCCTTCGAAAGCCATGCGCCGATTGTGATACTGTGAACCTATATTGAGGAGAAACGGAAGGCATGAGTGGATTATCAGCGCGTGAGTGTGTGCCGTGCCGCGGGGGCATGCCGCCGATGAAAGGCGGAGAGATTCAAGACCTGCTCAGCCAATTGTCGGGATGGGAAGTAGCCGGCGAGCATCACCTGCACAAGGAATATAAGTTCAAGAACTTCCGCGAGACCCTCGACTTTGTGAATCGTGTGGGCGAACTGGCGGAAGAGCAGGGACATCATCCGGACATTTGCTTTGGCTGGGGCAAGGCCGAGTTCACTATCTGGACGCATAAAATTGATGGCCTGACTGAGAGCGACTTCATTCTGGCGGCGAAGATTGATAACTTGAGTGCGCACACTTTAGTCTGATTTTCGTAGCTGGTTTTGCGAATTGGAGTGAAAACACAGACTGAAGTCTGTGCCACTTTGAAGAAGGGCAACTGGCGAACGTCGCACGGGCATCGAAATCCCGGTTGCGATCACCCCAAACCCGGTCTTGAAATAATCATGAACAGATTGTTTGCGAGTTTTTCGATAGTTTTGTTGGGTCTGTCGTTGGCTTTTGTCTCGTCAGCCCAGAACCCCCAGCCGCCCTCACGGCGGCCGGCGGCCTCGCCTACCCCAAGTCCAACGCCCGACTCAGACATCGTCGACGTCAACATCCGGCGGGTGCGGCTTCCCATTACCGTCCAGGATAAAAAGAAACAGTTTGTGTCCGGCCTGACGCAGGGCGACTTTGTGATCCTGGAAGATAAGGTTCCCCAGACAATCGATTCGTTCACCAGTGAAGCGAACAATAATTTACCGCTTTACATCGCGGTGCTGATGGATACCTCCCCCTCAACCGCCGCGAAGATGAAGTTCCAACAGGAAGCGGCGATGAACTTTATCCAAACGATCGTGAGGCCGCGACGTGATCGCGTGCTGTTTGCGACTTTCGATCATGAAGTGACGCTGCGACAGGATTTCACCGACCGGCTGGAACTGCTGGACAAAGCCGTTTACGCGGTAAAGAAAACCGGCGAGAAGACCGCGCTTTGGGACGCCATTTGGCAGTTCTCAGATCAGAAAATGCGCTCAGTGCCGGGGCGGCGCGTGATTGTCGTCATCACCGACGGCACTGATACTTACAGCCGCGCGGATCTCAACGATGCGATCGATATTGCGCAGCGCACCGAGACGACGATCTTCGCCATCTCAACCAAGGCCGGCCTGCTCAGTACGGTCGTGGGTGTAGAGGCAGGAACGGTAAAGGGCAAGTCTGATAAAGACCTGGATCGGTTGGCGGAAGAGACGGGCGGCAGCGCGTTCTTCACCGGTGACATGCTCTCGCTCGAGCGATCACTGACCGCAGTTGCAAAAGAGCTGCGCGCCCAGTACCTGATCACTTACCGTTCGACGAATGACAAGTATGACGGCAGCTATCGGCGCGTCGAGGTGAAGCTGACGAACCGCGACGGCCTGAAGCTGCGCACGAAAAAGGGATACAAAGCAGTTGCCGATGCAGTTAGAACAGGTGGTTAAATGAAGTCGCGTCGTCTTAAACCCATAATAGTTCTGATCGCCGCTGCGATTTTCGCGGTGGCTTTGTACACGAGCGGATTGACCGCACAAAGCGCGACCGACGCGCCCCGCCAGCCGGCATCGCAAACCCTTCCATCTGCGCAGCCAAGTCCGACGCCACCAAAGGAAGAGGAAACGATTTCTTCAGATGAGGTGCTACGCGTCGAAACCAATCTGACGAATGTCTTCTTCACCGCCGCCGACAAGCACAAACGTTTTATCTCAACGCTCAAACGCGAGGATGTGCGCGTGTTGGAAGACGGCGTCGCGCAAGAGATCTTCACGTTCCAGAAGAGTCTTGAGTTGCCTTTGTCCCTGGCGATCCTGATCGACACCAGCCGGTCGGAAGAGCGCGTGTTGCCAGAGTTGAAGTCGGCGGCGCAGTTATTTCTCGAAGCCGTGATGCGCGCGAATAAGGACGAAGCGGCGGTTGTATCGTTTACCGGCGAACCGACGCTCGAACAGGGTCTAACCGGCAACGTCTCTCGCTTAAGACGCGCCATCGAACGTGTCGAGTATGTCCCGCCTTCAGGTTTGATCGGCGGCGGAGTAGTCGTAGGAGGCACCCCGCCAATTTCCGATACGCAGCAAATGCTGGCCGGGTCAACTGCTATTTGGGACGCGGTGTGGACCGCCTCGAATGAAATCCTCCGCGACTCAGTCGAGCACACGCGCCGGGCGATCATTCTGCTGACCGACGGCCAGGACACAAGCAGCCAGGTGCACTTGCGTGACGCGATCGACAGCGCCGTCAAAGTTGACGCGTTAGTCTATGCGATTGGAATCGGGGACCGATACGCGGACGGGGTCGATGAAGGCTCGTTAAAGAAGATCACGGAAGCCACTGGAGGTCGCGCGTATTTTCCGCGAAACGAACGCGAACTTCGGGATGCGTTTGCGCAGATTCAGCGGGACCTGCGCGAACAGTATCTGATTGCTTACTCTTCTTCGAACAAGGGTCGCGACGGCGCTTATCGCCGTGTAAACATCGAAATTACCAACCCGGAACTGCAAAAGCAGGCCCTGAAACTCATCTACCGCCCGGGCTATTTCGCCAAGTCACCCGGGACTCTCGCGCCAAAAAGCGCACAAAAGCCCTGAATTTCCCACAAACGTCACTAGTGACAAACTTGTTTTAGCCTTGCTATACTGGCTTGGCCTTGGCCTTCCCCGTCCTGGCTCTCTCACTAGTTCCCAACATTTCGCGCAGTCCCGTCACGGTCAACTGGCCCCGCCGTCATGCCAACACAGCCGGAAAATCCCCCAACCATTCTCGTCGTCAAAGACGATCTGCAGGTGCTTGAACTGCTCGTGGATCTGCTTGAGCCCGAGGGCTATCAGGTCTTGTCCGCGACCTCGGCGAAACGTGCGCTTGAGGTTACGGCGACCGTGCGCGCGGACCTGATTCTGTGCGACGTGGTCATGCCTGAGATGAATGGTCTGGAATTGTGCCACCGGCTAAAATCCGATCCGGAAACGGCATCGATACCGGTAATGATGGTCAGCGCTGTCAGTAAAGAGGAGGCAGCGCGCCTGGAGGGTTACACCGCCGGCGCCGACGACTACGTCGAAGTTCCTTTTCGCCATGAAGAGCTGTTGATCAAGGTGGCGCGCCTGATCGAGCGGAATCGCGCGCAACAGGCTCTAAAGAAATCGGAAGAAGAATATCGTCTCCTGTTCAAGGGCAACCCTTGTCCGATGTGGTTATGCGATCAGAAGACGCTAAGGTTTCTGGCCGTCAACGATGCGGCCATCGGCCACTATGGGTACAGCCGTGCCGAGTTCCTCTCGATGACCGCAAAAGACATTCGTCCGTCTGAGGACGTGCCGGCTTTGGTTGAGTACGTAGCGACCAGTAAAGCACCAAATATGAGCGCCGGAGTGTGGCAGCATCGCAAGAAAAACGGCGCGCTCATCGATGTCGATGTCACGTGGCACAAAGTCGAATTCAGTGGCCATCCATCCTTCCTGGTTCTCGCAAACGACATAACGGAAAAGAGAAAGTCGGAAACAGCTTTGCGCGAAAGTGAGCAGCGCTATCGCGAAATTTTCGACAACGCAAACGACCTGATTTACACGCACGATCTGGCAGGCAACTTCACTTCACTCAACGAGACGGGCGAACAACTCACTGGCTACTCAAAAAACGAAGCCTTGAGCATGAACTTCGCCCAGGTCATCGTGCCTGAACAGGTTGATCTTGCGCGACAGATGTTGGCGCGGAAGCTGCAGAGCGACGATGCGGCGACTGTTTATGAACTCGACATCACTTCCAAAGACGGCCGGCGCATGACCCTTGAATTGAGTACGCGGTTGATATATCGCGACGGCAAGGGAGTGGGCGTGCAGGGAATCGGACGTGATGTCACTGAACGAAAACGCGCACAAGCGGAACTGCTGCGGCGCAACCAGGAACTGGCTACGCTCAATGAGATCTCGCACGAACTGAGCAAGCTGGGCGAGCCGGCTGAGATTGCGCAGAAGATTCACGCGCTGATCGGCAAGGTGCTCGACAATCGTAATCTGTACGTTGCGTTGTACGACTCACAAAAAGGCGAAGTATCGTTTCCGGCGTATACGATCGACGGTCAGCCTTATCACGCGCCCACACGCAAACTCGGTCTTGGCCTGACTGAGTACGTGATTAGTACGAAACAGCCATTGCACATTAAACGTGACCTTGAAGGTGCTCTGCGGAAACTCGGTTTGCAGTTGAGCGGCCGCAGCGCTCAATGCTGGCTGGCGGTGCCGATGCTCGTTGGTGAAAAAGTTGTCGGCGTGATCACCATCCAGGACTATGAACGACCTGAGGCATACGATAAGGAGCATCTTGATCTGCTGCGCACAATCGCTGCGCATGCGGCGATCGTCGTGGAAAATGCGCGACTTTATGCGGCGATGAAACACCACGCCGACCGCGTCGCCCTGACAAATCGAATCTCCCAGGCGGTGCGTTGCACGCTCGACGTTTCAGAAGTCTTTGCCACAGCCGTGCGCGAGTTGGGCAGCCACTTTGACGTCGATCGCTGTTCGTTGTTCATGAAAGACGCGCGTGCCGGCCGCGGCACAAATGTCGCCGAGTATCATCGCCCGGACGTCGGCCCCGCCGCGCACGATTTCGACCTATCGCAGGTGAATGGATTGACGGCAGCGATGGAAAGGTTCGGCGTTTTGGCTTTTGACAATGTCGCTGAGGACGAGCGCATTCGTGATTTGTACGAGCGCATGCTGAAGCAGTTCAACGTCAAATCGATCATGTATGTGGGCGTGACGATCGACAACGAGCTACTCGGCGCCTTCGCGCTCTCAACGACCCGGCAGACGCGACAGTGGAGTGAGACTGACGTTGAGATCGCCAGGTCGGTGGCCGACCAGACGGGCATCGCGATTCGACAGGCGTGGCTATACGAAAAGGCAGAAGCGACTTCTGCGCGTGAAGCGCTGGTCAACAAAGTGGGCGGTGCAATTCGTTCTTCGCTAAGTTTGCCCGACGTGCTTGAGACAACCGTGCGCGAGCTGGGGAAAGCCCTGTCGGCTTCGCGGGTTCAAGTTCGGCTTTGCGACGGAGCAAATCACGAACTATTCGTAAAAACCGAATACACGGCGGATGGCCGTCAGACCGAGGGCAACTTCGACGGCTATTACGACCAGCTGCTGCGGGATCATTTCCGCGACTCGACCAAATCCCTCGTGATCCCGAATCTCCACGAATTCCGTAGTGACGACGCCAAGCTTACCGATGGCGTTGCTTTTCACGCGCGCGAGCAGGGCCTGCAATCAATGCTTGTCTCGCCGCTGACAGTAAACAACAAGTTTCGCGGCGTCATTTGCATCGAGCAAACAGACACGATCCGACATTGGAGCGAAGACGAAGTGCTGCTTGTTCAATCTGTCGGCGTTGAACTGGCGAGGGTGATTGCGCAGGCCGAGCTGTTTCAGATCGTCGCACGCGCCAAGAATGAATGGGAAACGACCTTCGACGCGATGTCCGACGGCGTGTTCATTTTCGATCCCGCCGGTAAGTTGATTCGCGTTAACAAAGCCGGCGCCGCGATGGACAACGAAGCGCCCCAATCAATTCTGGGACGGAAATGTTGTGAGATTCTGCGCGCAGACTCAGATGAGCTGGAATGCATCGTCGAACGTTCGTTGCGTGAAGCTCAAAGCGTGAATCTCGAGATTGTGCCCCACAAACTGAAGCGTCCGGTGCTGGTCACGGTTGAACCGGTTTTCGATTCCGGCCAGGTCGTGGCCGCTGTATGTACGGCGCGCGATCTTTCCGAGTTGCGAAATGTCGAGGCCGTCGCACGCGAGCGCCAGTCACTCTTGAAAAACATTCTTGAGAGCGCGCGCGAAGCCATCTACGCGCTCGACCTCAATGGGCATTACCAATGGTGTAACACGGCGATGCTCGATCTGACCGGGTGCGAGATGCGCGAGTTGATTGGCTGTTACTTCCTCGAAAACATTTACGACCCAGATCGCGACATGCGACGCGCCCGGTTCGCCGCAGTGTTGAATGGTGAGCCGCAGAGTTTTGAATCGCGCTACGTCACAAAAGACGGCACCGTTCGTCACGCGCTGGTCAACACCGCGCCGATCGTCGTTGATGGAGAAACCACCGGAGTGTTGGGCATCGCCCACGACATTACCGAGCAGAAACAGGAACGCGAGCGCGCCGGTCGCGCGGACAAGCTTAGGGCTTTGGGCCAACTCGCTTCCGGTGTCGCGCACGACTTCAACAATTCGCTCGCGGCGATCCTGGGACGGGCGCAACTGATTCTGCGCCGCGCGCACGACGAGGAATTGATTCGCAGCCTCGGTGTGATCATGACGGCCGCCGAAGACGCCGCCGCGACGGTCCGGCGCATTCAAACCTTTGCGCGAAAATCCTCGGACGCTGAAATGGAGCTGCTGGATATGAGCAGCTTGCTGCGCGACGCGATTGAAATTACGCGCACGCGTTGGCAAAACGAAGCGCGGGCCGCGGGCCGCAGCATCGAAGTCGTGCTGAATGCCGACGAGCGTTTCTTCACGCGTGGCAACGCCTCTGAGCTGCGGGAGGTGTTCGTAAACCTAATCGTTAATGCGGTCGATGCGATGCCCGACGGCGGCACCCTGACGCTCTGCTGCAAACGAGATGGCGAGCGCTTGCAACTTCGATTTGCGGACACCGGCCTTGGTATGGAGGAAGAAGTGCGCGAACGCGTCTTTGAACCTTTTTACACGACTAAAGGCGTGCACGGCACTGGCCTGGGTCTGGCGGTGAGCTATGGAATCATCGAGCGTCATCACGGCACGATCAGCGTATCTTCAAAATCAGGCGAGGGAACGACGTTCCATATCGATCTGCCCTTTGATGAAACTTTCGAGCCGAAGGCGCTTGCAGAAAAAGTAAACGCCGAAATCTCGACTTCGCTGTTCGTGCTGGTCATTGACGACGAACAAGTCGTGCGCGAGACATTGGCGGAGATGCTTACGGAGCTTGATCACAAAGTCATCACCGCCGATTGCGGCCGGGATGCCCTTGAAAAGATGACCCACGACGAGTTCGATCTGGTGTTTACGGATCTGGCGATGCCGGAAATGGACGGCTGGGAGACTGCGCGCGAGATTCACAAACACAGACCCGAACTGCCCGTGGTGCTGGTGACCGGCTATGGCGCGACGGCGCAGCCGCCGGGCGGCGAAGTTGATCTTGTCGCCGGCATCATCGGCAAACCTTTCGATTTCGATCAGGTAACCGGCACCATCGCGCGCGTCTTTGCGCTTTAGTTGCCCCACGCAGCTTCGCGAGGCAGCTCGATAGCCGGCCGAGTCCAACTCTTAATTCAGCACCCTTCCCGCTACTTTTTTGGCCGTATAAATCCCGCCAACACCAGGCCGATGAACACAACCAAGACAAGCGGCAAAACCAGGCGTACGATTGTCGTTACTAAACTCCTCGGCGGCTCAATAAGGCTGCTAAGTAGGAATACAAGCTGGGAAGCTAAAAGTAACCATAAAGCGAGTCGGCTATTTTTCATCAGTTTATCTCAGCCAGATCTACTCCTACTTCACATCCTTTTACAACCGTAACAGTGGGCGATATTAAGAAGCTGTCGTTCCCCTGCTGGAGAATTTACCATGCGCGTCACCGTAGACAGCGTGTTGGTCGTACAGGTGGCAGCTGCCGATGAATACCACGTCCTTAGACGAAAGGGTTGGTTCAGCGGCATTTAGGGTAACCGCGGCGTGCGGCCGCGAAGTTCGTCATCCTTTCTTTTTCAACCCTGCAAAGTTCGCACGAACCCTGAGCGGTCGGTAGGGCCACGCGGCAGTTTTTCCTGAGACAGCATTCTTGCAGGTAGCGACTTCCAGTTGGAAGCTCCCTTCGAGTTCATCCGAGCCCGGGCGCGCGCTGATGTGAAGATAGCCAACCGTCGGGTCTGCCGGCCGACAGGTGAATTTCAACGGTCTGCCGCCGAGTTTTACCGGGAATGCGACGTGTGTTGTTTCAGCGAGCCGCCCTTCGCTGTCCGTCTCGATCAAAATGTCCCAGCCGCCGTCGGCGCTAAGCTTGATACGATCCGGTGCTATCTTGCCGACTTGGGCGCCAGGACTTGCCTGATCGAACTGAGGTCCACGATCGTAACCCAATATGACGCCAGGAATCTCCCAAGGTGCGCGGCCGGAATTAAAGGCAGGCATCTCGACCTGAACCTCGAAGGCCGGGGCTCCGATTTGTTGCGATGTTTCCGACACCCGCGGGCCAACCGGCTTGTCCCTTTGCCGTCTCAGCGCGACGATACAGGCAAGCAGCAACGCCAGCGCGAGGATGATCACCGATATTTTCTTGCCACGCATTATCCCGCAGTCCCAATACTATTGTTCACGTCGGGAAGAAGCCCTCAACCTTTGATGCCAGACTTTGCCATGACCGTCGTGACGTAGCCCTCCATGATCTGTGCATCCCTGAAGAGGGCGAGAGAACCGGCGGGATCGCTATTAAACTTATTAAGTTGTGCCGTTAAGTCCTCATCGTATAGCAACCATCGCCTCGAGCTTTTCCTTTGGCGTCTTCTCCAGAATGGCAATAATTGCCGAAAGTTCTTGCGTGTGCCATCAAGCTCACCCTGGCTGATGCTGCCGTCGGTTACCAGAGACTGGTAAAAGGGCCATCACAGGGAAGCATGAACCCCGTTAAGAACAACAAGCATACCTGCTGCATTCATGTGATCGTATCCTTTCCAGCATATTGAAACTTAGTGAGCCGGCGGATTAATTTCCGTCAGCAGTTAGCGAGGAGCAGAACAATACTGTTGCTCCCTCTGGCCGTCAAATGTTTTTCGGATGGTGCACCGGCGGCATCGAACGTCTGATTTGTCGCGTCGGTGTTGAAGCAAGGTGGAAGGATGAAATATGAAAGAGAATGTTTGGCCCGCGTCGGCCGCACGCGTACTCAATAACGCCACACTTGGCAGAGAATCAACGCGGATGTTTCGTCAACGAGTCCCGACGCCTCGGGACGACGGAGTTTGCCGTGGCAGCTCGATGGTGAATTGTGTTCCTTCACCAATTCGCGAAGTGACGCTGACTTCACCGCCATGTGCTTTCGCCAGGTGCTTCACGATTGCCAGGCCGAGTCCCGTGCCGCCCAGTTCTCGTGAACGCGCACGATCAACGCGATAGAAACGTTCAAATAATCGATCCAGATGTTGCGTCGAGATTCCTTCGCCCGTATCCGTAACGGAAATTCGATCATTACCATTTCGCGCGTACTCGAGGGTGACGATGCCGCCTGCGCGGTTGAATTTGATCGCGTTATCGATGAGGTTCGTAAGCATTTGCACCAGACGATGAGGGTCGGCAGTGACCTGTGCGTTCGTCGGAACGAGATTACGCAGGCCGACAGTTCGCTCGGCCGCGGCCATCGCAAGCGAGCTCATCACGTCATCGACCAGTGATTTGAGTTGCACGGTCTCTGGGTTCACGCTGACGCTTCCACTCTCGATCGCGCCCAGTTCCAACAGATCGTGAATCAACCGCTCCATTCGGGTTGCGTTCTTTTGAATGATCGAGAGAAAGCGCCGGCTGTTTTCGGCATTTTCCACGGCCCCGGTTTCAAGAGTTTCTGCCGAAGCCAGAATCGAAGTGAGCGGCGTGCGCAGCTCGTGCGAGACGTTTGTAAGAAACTCCTGACGCACAATTTCCAGACGATCCAAGCGCGTTACATCGAAAAGCACACCGACCGCGCCGGCAATGCGGCCGTTGGCGTGAAAAGGAACGACGCGCAGATCGAACACCCGGCGGCCGCTGTCATAAGTTTCGACTTTGACTCCGTCGCGCTGCTGACCTTTGAGCGCATCGAGGAAGGCATCATAGATTGCCGGGTTTCGCGTCAGTTCGGTGAGCCGGCGCGCTTCGATTGGCCCTGTCTCAGAGAGCACATCGCGCGCCGCTTTGTTTGAAGCTACCACGCGCATGTCCGTGTCGATTACCAACAGGCCTTCGCGCATTTCGTCGAGCGCGACATCAAGCAGCTTTGGCGCGAACTCCTCTGTGCCGTGGCTCGCTTCGCCTGTCAACCGATTCGATTGAGGGTCGCGCTGCAATGCCAGCCCGATTAACGCGGCTATGACCAAAGTTAATCCGGCCACCGTGGTCCACAAGGGCAAGGCAAAAACGACCGCGCCGAGCAGCAACGCCGCGGCGGCCGCCGCCAAAAGCAAAACCGGCACGCGTGTCATCGAATTATCCAGGGGGCGTCTGCGAGCTCTGGGCACAGCCGACAAATCGGTAACCAACACTGACGACCGTTTCGATGCAATCGCCGCAGCCACCGAGTTTTTGTCTGAGGCGTCGAATGTGCACGTCCAGGGTGCGCGCGTCGCCGTAGTAGCTGTAACCCCAAACCTGATCGAGCAATTGCTGCCGGGTGACTAAGCGGCCGCGCTTTTTTGCTAGTGCGCACAGCAGCGAGAACTCTTTGTTAGTGAGTTTGATGACGACCTGATCGCACGAGGCGCGCACGTCGTCAAAATCGATCATCAGCCGTCCGTCATCGTAAATTTGCGCCGGACCTTCGGCGCGTCGTAGCACCGCCCGGACGCGCGCCAAGAGCTCGCGTACGGAAAAAGGTTTGGCAATATAGTCATCGGCGCCGAGATCGAGGCCGGCAATGCGATCAGTCTCAGACGCTTTCGCCGTCAGCATGATAATCGGCGTGCGGCGCGTCTGATCTTCGCGGCGCAGACGACGGCACAGATCCATGCCGCTCATTCCGGGCAGCATCAGATCGAGAATGATCACAGAAGGTGAGCTGTAAGGGTCAAGCGCAAGTGAGAGGCCTTCTTCGCCCGTCGTTGCTATCCGGGTAGCGAAACCTTCGGAGGTGAGGTTGTAACGAACGGTCTCGGCGATGTCCGGGTCGTCTTCAATAATTAGAGCCCGTTTCGACATGGTTCAGGCAGTTTCCAGTTTGTCGCGTTGGTGTTTGATGATGGCAGCTTCAGCCATGTAAACGGTCAGCTCGCTGATGTCAGTGACGTAATCGCCGATTCGTTCAAGGTGCTTCGCCACCAGAAGCAGGCGCGCGCTGCGCGTGGCCGTGTTGGGCGAAGTAACCATCATCCCGATGAGTTCGCTAAAGATCTCGTTGTAGAGATTGTTGATCTCGGCATCTCGCAGAATGATCTCGCGCGCAGCGGCAGCGTCGGATTTCGTGAACGCGTCGAGGGCCTCTGCCAGCATTGATGATGCAATCTCGCCCATCTGCGCGATCCGCGGGCCATTCTTGAACTCGGGTTCATCGGCCAGATCGATTGCCGTGCGCGCAATATTACAGGCGTGGTCGGCGATGCGCTCGAGCAACGGCGCGATCTTCGTCACCGACATCACGAACCTAAGATCGCGCGCGGCGGGCTGGCGCAGCACGAAAATGTCGATGCACTGCCGATCGACTTCGACTTCCAACTCATCGACGACATCATCGTGCGCCAACACTTCGTGCGCCGCGACTCGGTCTCGTTCAGAGAGCGAGTGCATCGCCCGCCGGAGAGCGGCCTCAGACTCGCCGCCAAGCCGCAGCACCGTGTCGCGCAGTCTTTCCAATTCCTCGTCGAGATGTCTGTGAACTTTCATCTTTAACCAAAGCGTCCGGTGATGTAATCCTCAGTCGTTTTTTCATCGGGGGCGGTAAACATCTTTTCCGTCGTGTTCAACTCGATCAACTTCCCGAGCAGGAAGAAGGCGGTGAAATCCGACACGCGCGCCGCCTGCTGCATGTTGTGCGTGACGATGGCGATTGTGTATTGCTTCTTCAAAACGAAAATCAGTTCTTCGATCTTCGAAGTGGCGATCGGATCGAGGGCTGAGGCCGGTTCGTCCATCAGGATCACTTCCGGCCGAATCGCCAACGCCCGCGCGATACAAAGGCGCTGCTGCTGACCTCCGGAAAGGCCAAGTGCCGACGACTTTAGACGATCCTTCACTTCCGACCAAAGCGCCGCGTCAGTCAACGCTTCTTCGACGCGTTCTTCCAATTGTCTGCGGCTCGGGGTCAACCGGTTAATGCGTAAGCCATAGGCGACATTGTCGAAAATCGACTTCGGAAATGGATTTGATTTCTGAAACACCATGCCGACCTTGCGGCGCAGGTCAACCACATCGGCGCCGGGTGCATAGACATTTTCGCCATCAATCAGCACTTCACCTGCGACGCGCGTTCCAGGGATGACATCGTTCATGCGATTCAGAGTGCGCAGGAAAGTCGTCTTGCCGCAGCCTGAGGGACCGATGAACGCGGTCACCATTCGTTCCGGCAAATCCATCGAGATGTTATGCAGCGCCTGGTTGCGGCCGTAGTGGAAGTTCAGATCCTTGACGACGATCTTCGGCGCGGAAGGCGCAGACGCGGCCCGGTTCCGAATGTCGAATTGTGGCGTGGTCTTGAGTGTGGCTGCCAAAATGCCGCTCCTAAAACTTCTTGCGCGTAAAAAACCTCACCGTAATGTTAATGACCAGAATCAGAGTCATCAATACGAGCGTAGCCGCCCAAGCCTGCGCGTGCCATTCGTCGTACGGTGAAATCGCGTAGTTGTAAATCTGGACAGTCAACGAAGCGATCGGCTCGTCAAGCCCGCTGGGAAAAAAGCGGCTGCCGAACGCGGTGAACAAAAGCGGCGCCGTCTCTCCTGAGATGCGCGCGATCGCCAGCATTGCGCCGGTCGCGATGCCTGACGCCGCGGCCGGAATCACAACGCCGAGGGTGACGCGCCACTGCGGCGCGCCCAGCGCCAAAGCTCCTTCGCGCAAACTGTGCGGGACCAATCTAATCATCTCTTCAGTCGTTCGCGCGACGATTGGGATCATGATCATGGCAAGCGCGATACCGCCCGCATAAGCTGAAAAGTGCCTGGCACGCAGTACGATGACGGCATAGACAAAAACGCCGGTAACAATCGAGGGAATACCGGTTAGCGTGTCCACAAAAAATCGCACCACTGACGAAAACCAGCCGCGGCCAACTTCGGACAGGTAAACACCCGTCGCAATACCAAGTGGGATACCGGCCAGGCACGCCAGCCCTAACAAGACGGCTGAACCCACAATCGCGTTGCCGATGCCGCCGCCTTCGCCGACGGGTTTCGGTGTTTCAACAAGAAACGCAAGAGTCAGCGAAGAGACTCCGCGCCGCCCGATGTACCAAAGAATGATCGCGAGTACGCCGACAGCGAGAATCGTGCAAAACGCCGTCAGTCCGGTCATGATCGCGCTGATCGTGCGACGTGTTCTATCGGATCGCGAAAGTCTCATCGTGTCTCTCACCCTTCTCCCTTTGGGAGAAGCGACGGTGTGTTTAGAGGCCGCACTTGTGCGGCCCGTCGGGACAAGCCCCGGCTTTAAACGGCAGGTTATTTACAAAGCGTCATGCGGCTAGTCCCGCGCCTGCATTAGCGCGCGTGACCCGCCAGACCAAAACGCGTGCGACTGCGTTAACCACAAAAGTTACGAGAAACAAAATTAATCCCAGCTCGATCAAAGAACTCAGATAAATATCCGCCGTGGCTTCCGTGAATTCGTTGGCGATGACTGACGCCAACGTGTACGAAGGATGGAATAGCGAGAAGCTTATTTCAGGCCGATTTCCGATGACCATCGTAACGGCCATGGTTTCGCCAATCGCCCGGCCCAAGCCGAGGATGATCGCACCCGCGATGCCCGGCGCGCCGTTAATCAAAACCACTTGGGTCGTTTCCCATTTCGTCGCGCCAAGCGCCAGGGCCGCTTCGCGCTGGGTATTCGGAACTGCGGCGAGCACATCACGAACAACCGCCGAAATGATGGGGGTGATCATGATCGCGAGAATCACTCCACCGGTCAGCAATCCAATTCCCGTAATCGGCCCGCGAAACAGCGGCACCGATCCAAACCATCGCGCGAGGGGCGGCTCGACGTAAACGCGCAAAAACGGGGCCAGCACAAAGATTCCCCAAAGCCCGTAAACAACTGAAGGGATGGCCGCGAGCAGTTCAACGAGAAACGTCACGGGCCGGGCCAGCATCGGCGGCGCTTGCTCCACCAAAAAGATCGCCACGCCCAGCGACAAGGGCACGCTAATCACGAGTGCGATCAAAGACGACGCCAGTGTTCCATAGATGAACGGCAGCGCGCCGAATATTTCTTGCGAAGGATTCCAATTGCGGCCGGTTAAGAACCCAAGGCCAAATTGCCGCATTGAAAGCGTCGAATGTGAGGCGAGCGCCAGGATCATCCCGACGACGATTACCAGCACCCACGCGGCCACCGCGAGCATAAGCAGCCGAAAAACAGCGTCGCCGACGTTGCCGGTCGGCGACAGGTACCTTCGAAAATCAAGTGATTTAGAATTCACAGTATAGACGGCGGGCTTGTCTGCCGGTCCCCGGAAGGCGGGACAAGTCCCGCTTCTGAACGCGCGGTTCGTTAACGCAGAGGCTTTCCTCCCGCCGTGATTGAATTGATCTTCACCTCGACGCGTTTCACAATTTCAGCGGGCAAAGGTGCGTAAAGAAGTTCCTTCGCAAAGTTCTCGCCGTCGTGAACTCCCCACCACAGAAAATCGATCAGAACTTTTCCCTTGGTCGCGTCCTTCTGTTTTTGACAGACGAGGATGTAGGTGTAGCTGGAAATCGGATAGGCGGTCGCCCCTTCAGCGTCGGTGATCGAGACGCGCAAGTCTTCGGGCGTTTGCGCGAGTGTGCCCGCGGCGGCCGACGTCACCGCATCGATGCTGGGTTCGACGAAGTTGCCTGACTTGTTCTTGATGAGAGCGACCGGCAATTTATTCTGCACAGCATAGGCCAACTCTACGTAGCCAATCGTGTTCGGCGTCTGCTTAACCTGGCCCGTCACGCCTTCGTTGCCCTTCGCGCCGATGCCGCCGATCCATTTTGGAGATTTGTTTGCGCCTACTTTGTTTTTCCACTCAGCGCTGACTTTCGAAAGATAATCTGTGAAAACAAACGAAGTGCCGCTCCCGTCCGACCGATGCACGGTGGAAATGTCAGCCGCCGGCAAATTCACATCGGCGTTGTCGGTCTTGATCCGAGCGTCGTTCCATTTGGTGATCTTGCCGAGAAAAATGTCAGCAATGACTTCGGGCGAGAAACGCAGCGGCTTGGTAGCTTCTGCCAGGTTGTACGTCAACACCACTGCGCCCAGCACTGTGGGAATATGAACGACGGGCCCGGGCGCGCCCTTGAGTTCTTCCTCGGTCATCGGCGCATCCGAGGCGCCAAAATCAACCGTCTGCGCCTGCAGCTGCTTGATACCGCCGCCCGATCCGATCGATTGGTAATCGATCTTCACGTTCGCGTGCAGCTTGCCGTATTCGCTAATCCATTTTTGGTAGAGCGGATTCGGAAAAGTTGCGCCCGCGCCTTGCAGCTTAAGGTCGCCCCCGCCGCTCCCGCCGTTGCAAGCGACACCAGTCAACGCAATCGACGCGATCAGTGCGAACACCAGACCGCGCAGTAATTTGCCAGAGAGAAGCATAGACGACCTCCTGCGATTCAAGTCACGGAATGTTCGATTTTGGAGAGTTGGTGTTACATCCGACTTAACTGGACGTGAATTCGAGGTGAACAATCGGGCTTGGACAATGCGGAAAGCCTCGGCTATAGTCCGAATTTCGATTCCACAGACGAGGGTCAAACTGGATGGGACTCCTAAATCTCCTTCCGAAAGAAGAGCAGTATTTCGACCTCTTCAAGCAGATGACGCTGTACATCGTGGATGCGGCGCGCGAGCTCAAGCAGATGCTTGCGGACGAGCAGCCCAACTACAAGGAATATTCACAGCGCATCAAGCGGCTCGAGCACGCCTGCGACGAGCTGACGCACACCATCTCAACAAAGTTGAACAAGTCTTTCATTACTCCATTCGATCGCGAAGACATTTATCTGATGTCCAGCGCGCTGGACGACATCGTTGATCTGATCGACGACGCCGCGCGCGCAATCATCATTTTTGATGTCACGGAAATCCGGGATTACGCACACGACTTTG
>DATEPC010000058.1:0-16813 GCA_035273405.1 Pyrinomonadaceae bacterium
CGGCGCGCAATCTTCAACGAGCCGGTTTCAAAAATCTCGATCATCTGCTCGATCGGGGTTATGCCGCAGATGGGCTCTTTCGCGAAAGGAAAGCTGTAAGCAATCGCGCCTACTAAACGGTTATCAACGTAAACGGGGGAACCGGACATGCCTGCGAAAACGCCGGTTTTAGCGACGTTCGGTCCGCTGAGTTTGCCGATGATTAGCGAGTGGCGCGGGCCATTAAAGCTGGGCAACACGCCCAGGATTTCGATTCCAAACTCTTCGGACGCGCTACCGGAAAATACCGTGCGGGCCACGCCCTTCATTCCCGGCCGCAGTTGCTCAACGGGCAAAATCGTGTGGCCGCCAACAATCTTGAAAGACACCGGAGTTCTCTTCTCCTGCGCACTCACAAGCGAAAATGCCGTCAAAATGAAAGCGTTGATGAGGATGACCGAGACGATTTGTTTAGTTAATTTCATTGATTCTCCGGAAGCGTCATCGGGAAAACGCAGTGAACGCAATATAGCCCAATTCGATTGAAAGTAATAGGATCAAGTCTCTTGGGTAGTGTCCTATTCTGTCCTGGCGACCTTATGTTCGATGTCCAAGGGTTCATTCTGGTTGGCGGCGCCTCTCGGCGAATGGGCCAAAACAAGGCGCATTTGCGGCTCGGCCCTAAAACTATGCTTGAGCGGATAGCGGCTGAGTTATCTCCGGTCACCTCTTCGGTGACGCTGGTCGGAAGCCCTCAGGGCCATGTGGGGCATTCCCTGCCAACTGTCCCCGATGTCTACGAAAAATGGGGAGCGCTGGGCGGAATACACGCGGCACTGTCAGCGGCAAGGACCGATTGGATCATCGTGGTCGCATGCGACTTGCCGTTCGTCACGCGAGATCTTTTCGTGAAGTTGAAGAGCTTTATCGACGAATCCCCAAATGAATTCATTGATGCGATCGTTCCCCTACAGCCTGACGGTCGTCCGCAACCCGTCTGCGCGCTTTACCGCCGCGAAACCTGTCTGCCGGAGATTGAGAGGTTGATCAGCGCCGGCGAACACACTCCTCGGGCCCTGCTGGCAAGTGTGAGAACCCGGTACGTTCAATTCAAGGGCTTGCACGATTTGCCCGGCGCGGAAAACTTCTTCATAAACTTAAATACGCCGGAGGATTTCGAACGCGCGAAAGGGCTCGCCGAAACCGGTGGACCGCTGTAGTTCGCAGTTCCGTCCTCTCTACACTTTTCTGTTGCAAATCATCTTTCTTCCCGCATAATGCGAACCATGGCATCGTCGCGGAGCCCCATCAGACGTATAGCGAGAACTTTCCTGCCGATTGTTCTGATCCTTCTGATCGCAGTCGTCGTGGTGACAGGTCTAATCGTTTACAACATCACGCGCCCGACACGCGCCGCGTATCTTGTTACGCCGCAAAGCTTCACCCTCGGCCCAATCCTAAAAGCCAGCGACGCCACCTGGCCCAATCATGACGGAACACAGGCGCGAGGTTGGCTGATTAAGGGCGATGAAGGCGCGCCCGCAGTCATTCTTCTCCATCGGTACGGCGCGGATCGATCGACACTGCTGAACCTGGCGGTCAAGCTTCACGAGAGCACGGGCTTCACGGTGCTGTGGCCTGATCTGCGCGGGCACGGTTTGAATCCGCCGGTCAACTGGACGCTGTTCGGCGCGATTGAGGGCGACGACGCCACAGCGGCGATTGATTACCTGCGCACTTTGAAGACACCCGCGGGACAGACGCACGTTGGTTTGGTCGGAATTTTCGGTGTAGAGCTCGGCGCATACGCTGCGCTCGATGCCGCCAAGCGCTATCCGGAAGTTCGCGCGCTGGCGCTGGACTCGGCGCCGGCTTCCCCGGACGATCTAGTTCGTGCAGCCACCAGTGAACGCACCGCGATGAGCAACGTGGTGCTGCAGAAGCTGGGTTGCTGGGGCGTGCGTGCCTACGCGTGGAATAAGTATCAAAGCACTCCGTCCTGTGAAATCGCGCGCGCGTTAAAAAACGTGAAAGTGCAACTCCTCACCGGCCCTTCGAACGATGCCTGGCGCGCTTCTACGCTTGAGCTCGCAAATTGCTTCAGCGGCGCCGCAGTTGAAGTTAAGAAGGACTTACAACTCACGGGAATGAACCTCAATGCTGCCACGGGCGAGCAGGAAGAGGCCTACGATCGGCCGGTGATCGAGTTCTTCAAGAACGCGCTGAAGTAAGTTCTGTGATGCGCAATCTCATTCTGTCAGTACCCGGAACGGACCGGGGTCTCCGCGCGGGCAGCCCGCGTGGGGTGGTGGATGTGACGGGATCAAGGCGCTAGTTCAGTTGCCTCTTGATCCACTCGCTACCGCTTCCGGCACTGACACGCGCCGTGACGACCGAATGACGCCCCGTCCCCAGGACCGCCCAACGCCCAGCCGCAAAGCACACTCCGGCCAGCCTGGTCCAGGAAGCTTTTTCTCGCCGCCACGCGTGCTTCTGGGCATGGTGTTCGCGGCGACCTTCCTCAGCTACATCCTGCTACTAACGAAAAATTATTACTGGGACGGAATTTTCTTCGCACACACGGTCGAAGGTGCGCCGCGACTGAATGCGTCGTTGGTCCACCCCAGCCATCTGCTGGACATGGTTTTTCAGTATGTAATTTACCGCGCGGTGCTGCTGACAGGTTTGCAGCCGCGCGCGCTCACGGTTATGCAGGTCAGCAACTGCATCTTTGCAGCGTTGGCGGCATGCGTCTTCTTTAGAATATGTTTGAAGTCTTTCAAGTCCCTCTACGTCTCGCTCATCGCCACCGCTTTGTTCGCGTTCTCGGCGACGTGGTGGAAGTTTTCGACCGACGCAAACAGCTACATCCTCGCCGTGCTGTTGTTGCTTTTATGTTTCCGTTTGGCGTTACCGCAGCGAACGCCACGTCCCTTCAGGTTGGCGATGGTGCACGTGCTGGCGATGTTCGTCCACCAGTTGTCAGTTCTCTTTTTTCCCGTGGCCATTGCCGCATTGATTTTTCAGTGTCGAGGCATGCCGAGAAACGATCAGATCAAGTGCTTGGCGAAATACGCGCTGACGGTCGCATCCGTCACGGTCGCCGTTTACTTTGCGATGTTTTATTTGGCGACCGGGAGTCTGTCTGTTCGAGCTTTCGCTACGTGGATTACTTACTTTTCGCCTGAGCATGGTTTCACCTTCAGCGTGTGGAACAATCTGGTTTATACGCTGCGCTCGCAGTGGCGTGTGTTTTTTGGTGGCCGTACCGGCTTTGTTCGCGATTTGTGGGGTCCGGTAATTCTGACGATGGGAGCGGGTAGCTTGCTGATGGTCCTGGCTTTGTTTGGGCTAGTGCTGCGACGCCTCTCAGAACTTAAAGCGGCGGTCACTGCCGCGATTCGAGAGAGAGCGCAATTCAAACCATTGACGACCCTCTGCAGCATTTGGGCGCTTGTCTATATCGTTTTCCTCTTCTTCTTCATTCCGCAAAATACTTTTTACCGGCTGTTCTATTTGCCGGCGCTAGTGATTTTAGCTGGAACATTTTTAACGACTATTGGGAGGTCGCCGAATCACGTGCGCAGATATCGCGCGGCGCTGTTTGCCGCTGCTGTGTTCCTCTCGAACCTGACGCTCTCGCAGTACCCGTCCTCGCAGGTGCGCGCGAATCCACCACTGCAACTCGCGCTGACGCTGAATCAGACCTGGCCGGCCGGAACAACGGTTTACTTTGCGTCGTCCAACAGTGACAACCTGCTGTTCCGGTATTTCAATCCAGGAAGCGTTTGGGTCGAAGTTTCTCCGGCCATCCTTGCCCGCGATGTTTCCGTTTTGCCGCCGAGCGGGAGATCGGGCTGGCTTGAGACAACTTTAATCGACCAGTTCGAGGCGACGGCTGAAGGGAAAGCCTGGTTGGATACTCACACGCTGATGGCGCCTGAGTATGAATTGGTCAACCGGAAACACCGGATTCGGTTTCGGCAGCTGAACGCTGAATCGTTCACCGAAGTTGACGGTACGCAGGCGTCCCGCCTCCCTTAGCGCGCGAGACGCGCGCGTACCACAAGTGAAGTTCACCGCGGCCGCACCACAAACAACGTGACCCAACCGTTGCTGCCTACCTTTTCGGTTTCGACTCCCGAGTAATCCGTCAACTGTTTTTCCCAACGCGTTTCCACCAGCACCAGCGCAACGCTGCCTTTCGCGCGGATCGCGGGAGGAAGTTCCTGCGCGCCGTCGAATCGAATCGGCTCGCCGTTCGCTTGATAAGCCAGACGACCGCCCGCATAGAACTCGGCAGTTCGATCGTCGCACAAAAGGTAGAACACGGGAGTCCCGCCATGGCCACGAGCCTCGGCCATGCGCGTCAATTCGCGCACAGACTCGCGGTCCGCGATCGCGCGTGCCGGTTGGAACGCGATCACGCTGACAACAACGGAAATCACACCGAAGAGCAGAAAATTCAGAGCTCGGCGTCTGGGCGCGAACAAAGCTACCGACGCAACTATCAACACCGGAGCTGTCGCCCCAATTACCCACGCACTTGGCACACCCAAAGTGCGCGTGGCTGACCATGCGCCAACGACGGCGACTAACAGAAGCAGGCCACCGGTTAATTGAATCAGGCGCTGGCCGGTTTCAGCTTTCAGCACAAACCTGATTCGTTCCGCGACCAGGAAAGACGCCGCCGGCAAGACCGGCAACACGTATCCGGGAATTTTCGATCCGGACATGGAAAAGAAGATGGTAGGAACCACTACCCATGCCAGGGCGAATACACGGACCCGGTCGATTTGATCCATTCCGCGCCATCGCCAGCGCGGCGACGCCACAAGCGTGGCGATTAAAACCATAGTCCACGGCAGGACAAGCGCGGCTATGACCGGCATGTAGAAGTAAAAAGGTTGGGGATGACGGTACTTGTTGGAAACGAAGCGCGCGAAGTGATGCTGAACGATGAATTGATCTATGAAGGTCGAGCCGTGCCGGTAAATCATTGGCCCGTACCACACGCCGGCCACCGCGACGGCGATTGGGATGCCCCATAACAGGCTGCGCATTAAACGTTTGCTCGGCCATTCTCGGCGCGCCAGGAAATACAGGCTGATTATGCCGAACGGCAGCACAATCCCGACCAGCCCTTTTGCCAGCAGCGAAAATCCGGTGAAAAGATAGAACGCGCCCAGCAGCCACGCTCGCGCGTCTTCCTTGCTTAGAGCAGTTCGAACATGCCAAACGAAGAAGCAGCAAAGCGCGCTCGTTACAGTCATCGTTAGCACGATGTCGAAACTGGCGCCGCGTGAGAAAACAATTGTGCCCAGGCTGGTAAGAAAAACGAACGCGGACCATTGCCCGAGATCGGAGCGGCCGCTTGCGACCTCCTCGTTATGATTGTTCAGCGCAGCGATGTTTTTACCGGCCCAGAAGACAAAGACGGCGGTCAATAATCCGCAAATCGCCGGCCCAAGACGAGCCGTGAACTCGCTGACGCCGAACACGCGGTAGCTCGTCATCATCATCCAGTAAAGCAGCGGCGGCTTCTCAAACCACGGCAGGCCACCGAGCGTCGGCGTGATGAAATCGCCGCGCTGGAACATCTCGCGGGCGACTTGAGCATAGCGAGGCTCATCCGGTCCGACCAGAGGAAGCGAACCCAATCCATAGAGATAAATAGCGCCGAGGCTCAGGAAAAGGATTTTCCAACTGTGCTTGGCAAGTTTCGAAGTTGGCAAGTATAGTCCCAAGGAATGTGAAACGGTCAGTTGTCAGTGGGTCAGTTGCTGGTGCTTTGTACTTAGTCCTTTGTACTTTGTGTTTTGTACTTTGTGTTTTGTACTTTGATGTGTCTTCCAGAGGCCTTTGAATTGACGGTCTGGATTAAGAAATCAAAGTACCAAGTACGAAGTACAAAGTACAAACGATCGCGCAACTGACAACTGACCACGGACCACTGACCGCTCGGATATGCTTCGCACTGCAGTCATCGGCGTCGGACATCTTGGCACCCAGCACGCGCGCATTCATGCAACGCTGGCGGCGGAAGATCTCTGCGAGTTCGCGGCTGTTTGTGATCTCGATGAGCCACGGGCGCAGAAGGTCGCGACTGAACGGAACACTCAATCGACAGCAGATTGGCGCTCACTAATTGGACAGGTTGATGCGGTGAGCCTCGCGGTACCGACCGAATCGCACTGTGAAATCGCCTGCGAGTTGCTCAATGCAGGCATTCACGTCCTGGTTGAGAAACCGATCTCACGCACGCTTGAGGAAGCCGACCAAATGATCGCGTCGGCCCAAAAAGGAAACGCCTTACTGCAAGTCGGACACGCGGAACGATTCAACCCGGCGTTAGTCGCGCTGCGCCCGCATGTCCGCAATCCCGTCTATTTCGAAATTCATCGCGTCGGTGAGTTTACGGCTCGCTCACTCGACATCGATGTGGTGCTCGATTTAATGATTCACGATCTGGACATCGTTCAATGGCTGGTCGGAGAAGACGTTGAAGTCGCCGAGCTGCACGCCGTGGGGATTCCGATCCTGACGGACAAGGTTGACGCCGCGAACGCGCGTCTGCAATTCGCGACGGGCGCCGTCGCCAACATCACTGCGTCACGCGTCGGCACTGAAAAGATTCGCAAGATGCGCTTCTTTCAGCCGCGTGATTACGTCGCGGTTGACTATGTCACCAATCACGCTTCGATCAGCGGATTGAGGCCTTCATCTGCGGGCGCGTGGCCAGGCGTGCAAACCAGGGTCCTGGAGGTAAACAACATCGAGCCTTTGCGCGCCGAGATTGAATCATTCCTAATGGCCGCCGAGACCCGGACGCGCCCAATCGTGTCAGGCGAGGACGGCCGGCGCGCTTTGTCTCTGGCCCTTCGAACCTTGGAACAGATTCAGACACACACGGTTCGGATGGGTGGTAATGCTTTGTTGCAAAAAGCTTAGTCTGCAACGCTGTTCCCTCCGTGCGCGACTGTTGCTAATATACCGGAGCGTCCTTGCGGAGAAACTCTCATGGAAAACGAACAGCTTGCGAGCAAGATGGAATTTATAGTGGATACGTTGGCCCGGGTCTCTATCAACGATGAGAAACGGCAGCAGGGCCAGCAAAAACACGAACGCCGTCTGGATAGGGTCGAGCGGATCCTCGGGCTCATGGTTCGCGCGGGCCTGCGCGAACGTCGCGTCCGGAGCGACGCAGACGAGCGCCTTACAAAAGCGCTGGCCGAGCTTGCTGAAGCGCAAAGACGCACAGAAGAATCGCTTGCGCACACAGATCGTCGGCTCGACGCGCTCATTGACATAGTTCGACGCGAACGAAACGGCGATTCTTAAAACCAATCCGTGGCAATCCCTTCAGTCGCCCTGCCAGAACCAGCGGTTTCAAACCTACTCGCGTCGCGGATAGAGGCCCGCGACTTTCCTTCCGCCGTTTATGTTGTAGCCGAAGGCGGCCGCGAAGTGTTTGCCGATGCATTAGGCGACGCCGCGCGCGAGCCGGAACAACGGCCGGCGACGTTGGATACGATTTACGATCTGGCCTCTTTAACGAAGCCTTTGGTGACGGGACTCCTGTGCGCGCGTTTAGTTGAACGGCGCGCCCTGAACATCGATCGCAATGTTGCTGACTATCTGCCCGAATTCAATCGTGACGATAAGCGCGAGATCACGATCAAACATCTCCTGGCCCACACTTCAGCTCTGCCGGTGTGGCGGCCCATCTATCTTCTGGCGAAAGACAAGGCAGACGCACTGACCGCAATCGCCGAACAGCCGCTTGAATATGCGACAGGCGAACGTGTTGTTTATAGCGACCTCGGCTTCATCGTTCTCGGCTTCCTTTTGCAACACATCAGTAGCAGGTCGCTCCCGCAACTCGCACAAGACGAAATCTTTGAACCGTTGAATCTTGCGCATACCTTCTTCAATCCTTCGGCGGCGATGCGCACTGGCGTTGCGGCTTGCGAGACCGGCAATGCCTACGAGCGCGACATGTGCGAACGCGACTTTGCGGGCCAAACTTATGCGGGGTGGCGGAGTGGAGTTATCCGGGGAGAAGTCCATGACGGGAATGCGCACTTTCTCGGAGGAGCAGCCGGGCACGCGGGGCTTTTCTCGAACGCAAGCGAAACTTCGCGGCTCGCAAACCAATTCATCGGCGAGTTATCTCAATTGCTAAACCCGGAGACTTGTAAACTGTTTCGGCAAAACTTTACCGAAGGCTTGAACGCGGCGCGATCGTTTGCGTGGCAGCTCGCCGCCATGAAAGATTCGACCGCTGGCGGAAGTCTCTCGCCCGATGCGTTCGGTCACACCGGTTTCACCGGCACGAGTTGCTGGGTCGACGCTGAACGTCAACGCGTGTTTATCCTGCTGACGAATCGCACGCACGCGCGTCAGCTTCCATTCGCGAACATTAATGGAGTAAGACGCGAGTTTCATACGCTCGCAACTCAGGCGCTGAACGATCACGGATAATTGATCGGTCTTGGCCCCCTCTCCGCACGCGGAGAGGGGGGGAGAGGTTGGCGGCTGCGTGACCTCACCCCAAACCCCTCCCCGCCTGCGGGGAGGGGCAGTGCGCTTTGCCGCTGCCTTGGAACGATCGTGTTTTGGCCGTCGGGATTCAGCGGTGGTCGAAAACTTTTCACGCGCACGAACATCCGTTGTAGTAAGATTGCGTCGTGCCCGCCCCTCATAGAGCTCAAAGTTAGATCCGGAGTATGTCAATTCATAAACAGCAGACCACGGCCGCTTTACTAGCCGCGACTTTACTCGTCGGCTGCTTGTCGTTTGCGCCGCTATCAGTTCGGCCGCAACAGCGTGACCGCAGCGTTACTGCGAACCAGCAAAACGAACAAAGTCAGGCGCCCGAACCCGTCATGCGGATTGCGCTTTCGACCAACACGCGGGCCGCGACTATTTCGACTGCCGCACAACTGCTAAATGCATCGGACTTTATCGGCGATCCCCAGCCGCTCGAAACTTCGCGCGTGCGCGTTGAGTCGAGGGTGCTCTCGCCGCAGGATCAGCACGATCAAGATATTGAGATTACGCTCGCGCGCGCTCTCACGCGTGAAGACGCAGACCGTTTAATCAAATCAGTACGTGAGGTGACCGAAGAGGAAGCGAAAGCAGTTGTTGATTCGGGTGATAGATGGCGCGTCGTCGTAGTAAAGCAGTCTTTGGAGGACGGTCAAGCGGCAATCGAGAAGCTTGAAGCGGCCGGGTTCGACGCAACGTTATCCTCAGGTAAGGCAAATGAAAACACTAAGCCTTCGGACTCCAGCGGCTTAACTTCCGGCGGCGCAGCGAGACCACGCGCCACAAATTCACCGTCGTCAGCCGGCGCCAACATCTCTTCCACAAGGACGAATCCGCCAAATCGAGTGAGACTTACTTCGCGCGCAACGGCGCCTAACCGAGAAGTGATTGCTTTTGCCGGTGGAGTCTCGCCGCTCCATTCCAGCGCGCCACTCACCTTCGCGTCGAGCGACGAGAAAAGCGCGCCGGTCCGATTCAACGACAAACCGTACCGCGGACGAATAGAAGTTTTCGCCAACCGGCGCGGCTCATTAACCGTCGTAAACGTGATTGGCCTTGAAGATTACGTGAAGGGCGTGGTGCCGAACGAGCTTTCGTTTCCCGCGCTCGAAGCGCTCAAGGCGCAGGCGGTTGCGGCGCGCACGTACGCGCTCAAGAATCGCGAACAGTTCGCCTCCGAAGGCTTTGATTTGCTACCGACGACGCGCTCACAGGTTTACGGCGGCTTGACCACGGAAACCACTTTGACGACACGCGCCGTTGACGAGACCCGGGGCGTTGTCGCCACGTATAACGGCCAGCCAATCAATGCGCTTTACACCTCCACTTGTGGCGGGCGCACGGAAGACGCTGAGAACATCTTCAACGATGCAGTTCCCTATCTTCGCTCGCGCGAATGCACGGCGGAGCTGAAGGCGCCCTTCGCGCCGTTCGCGATCCACAGTTCCCGCTCACTCTTCGAAATCAAGGACGAGCGCGACCTGAGTTTTGCGCGCGATGTCGCTTTGCTCGCTGTGAATGGTTTCAATCTGCCGACGGGAAAGATGTCCAGCGCCTGGCTCGCTGACGATCTCGAGAGCGATGAAGCACGCGACTGGCTGTCGGTCGTCGCCCGGCTGTCAAAGAATACCGCGCACCGCCCACCTTCGGAAGACTCAATCAAGGCGCCGTCTTTTAGTACCGCACTCATCTCCGCTATTTTTGGCGAAGCACGCGCCGACACGCTCCTGAACTCGGCGGACATTAATTACCTTCTGAGTTTTCGGGACGGAGAAGACGTGCCCGCTGCAAATCGGGCCGATGTCGCGATGCTGATTCGCGAAGGCGCGCTCACGCTCTTTACCGACGCGACGCTGCGACCGAAAGAAGCGATGGCCCGCGGCCGTGCGCTGCACGCGATTGCGCGAATGCTCGAATCGCGGGGCTCACTCGCTTTGCAAAAGGGCACCACGCGCCCCACGGTGAATGGCGCGTTGATCCTGCGGCTCACTCGCTCGAAAGAGCAGCCCGTGGTCGTCAGCCGCGACACTTTCCTCTTCCGGCAGTTCGGCGAAAGTCTTTATCAAATGAAGTCGGTAACGCTGATTGGCGGCGAAGCGGTAACTTTTCACGTCAGTTCGAAAGGCGAAGTCGATTACCTCGAAATTAAACCCGCGACAGACGGCGCGTCCGCGGAAAGATTTTCACCGTTTACGAACTGGACAACTGAGTTGTCACTCGGTCAGGTGCAGGCGCGTCTGGCACGATCAGCCCGCGGCGCCGGCGCGATCACAGACTTGCGCGTCGTGAAACGCGGTTCATCCAGACGCGCGACGGATCTGGAAGTAATCGGCACCCAAGGAACGGCGCACGTTCGCGGTGGACGCATCCGATCCGCGCTGGGGCTGCGCGAACAGCTGTTTGTGATTGACCGCGTCTACGGCGCGAACGATCGAGTCACCGGGTTCGTCTTTGTCGGTCGCGGCTGGGGTCACGGAGTCGGCATGTGCCAATACGGCGCATATGGCCTGGCGAAACAGGGGCTGAACGTCGATCAGATTCTGAAGGCCTACTACACGGGTATCGATCTAACGAAACTGTACTAAGTTGGACGGAAACCCCTTGACCGCCATGTCTCGGATCTTCCTTTTAATACTATCCATACTTTTTGTGCTCTTCAGCGTCCGGGTCGAGGCGTTCTCCCAGGAAGACCCTCCAGTGGCCCGCAAATTCGATGAGTTCGGCGACATTCAACTTTCAGATTTAAAGGCACGCTTGGATAACTTTGCGGTGCAACTACAACACGATCCGAATACTCGTGGGTTCATTGTTGTCTATCGTGCTCGCAAAGACCTCCCTGGCCTAAGTCATGCTCTGGCCCTTCGTTCAAGAGACTATATCCTTGCCAACCGCTCAGTTTCGGCTGATCGCCTGGCCCTGGTTGATGGCGGAGTTGCGATGTGCATTACACAAGAACTGTGGATAGTGCCGCCCGGCTCTGCACTCAAACCAAGGGAGGATGCCCGAATCGGTTATTTTCACTGGCCCGAGCATGCATGGAAATTCTACGAGTATCACTTTCTTCCGCCAGAGCTTTACCGCAGGTTTGAGATCTCAGCGCCAATTGGGGAAACCGATCGATTGGACGCATATGCTAATGAGGTAAAGAAGAACCGGACGTTCGTCGCCTGCATCATCGTGTACGCGCAATATGATTCGAGCCCTGGGTTAGTTGACTACTCCGGCGATTACGACCCAAAGCGCGACGTGAGACTCGATCCTGCCGGCACGGCGCGAAGACGTTTGGCTGTCGAGAGAAATGACCTGATCCGAATCTACGGCGTTCCCAGTTCGAGAATCCGGCTAATCGACGGCGGCCATCGGAAGAGTAGAGCGGTTGAACTTTGGATTGTCCCCGCCGGGGAACCACTTCCGATTGCAACGCCGAATTCATTTCCCTCAAAGCGCTTGCGAAACACAAACTAGCGATGCGCTTCTCCCGCAATCAAATTATTGGCGCTCTCATCCTGCTCGTCGCCATCTGGCTCGTGATCGTGATCCGGCTTATCATCGCTCGTGGGTGAGCGATCAGGATAAAGAGAGAATTGCGCGCAAGATGCAAGCGCTCCCAGGCGGGCAAGATGCCCGCGCTCCCAGCATCATCGCCGTCGCCGGTCCCACTGCCTCGGGCAAATCTGAACTCGCCATCGCTGTGGCGCTGCGGCTTGGTGGCGAGATAATCAACTGCGATTCAGTGCAGGTTTATCAGGGGATTCAGATCGCGACTGCCAAAGTCCCCCTCGAGGAGCGACGCGGCATTCCGCATCATCTGATCGATTTTGTTCCGCCCTCGATCAACTTCACCGCAGTCGACTTCGCGCGCGCCGCGACGAAGAAAATCGAAGAGATCGAGAGCCGCGGAAATACCGCAATGCTGGTGGGCGGCACTGGATTGTATCTGCGTGCGCTGCGGCAGCCTTTTTTTCTCAGCCCGGCGACAGATGACGAGTTGCGAGCGCGCTTGTCAGCGATTCGCGAGCGCCGCGGGCCGGAACACCTCCACCAAATCCTGAGAAAGTTCGACCCTGAAGAAGCGGCCAAACTGACCCAACGTGATTGGCCTCGCGTCCAGAGGGCAATCGAGTTCTATCTTCAGACCTGTGAACGAATTTCCGCGCAGCGGCCAATGCGTGAACAGCCGCCGGAATTCGCTGACCGAATCAAAGTGTTCGTACTCAATCCGCCGCGGGAAGAACTGTACGGACGAATCAATGCGCGCACTGAATTCCACTTCGGGAACGGCCTGGTTAATGAAGTCCGCGCGCTGCTCGGCGAAGGCGTGCCGGCAAATTCCAATGCGCTGGGCGCGCATGGCTATCGGCGCGTCGTTGAGTACTTGCGTGGAGAACGCGATTTACCAAGCGCGATTGAGCAGACGAAGCTCGACGTGCGGCACTATGCGAAGCGACAGCTGACATGGTTTCGACGCGAGCCGGGGGTCCAGTGGCTGGACGGCTTCGGTAATGATCCACAAACGCAAAGTGAACTGCTACGACTGCTGGAGCAATTCGCTGACTGAGGTCCGTCTTAAATTCCCTCTGTGTCTCCGTGAAGTCCTCTGTGTCTTTGTGGTGGGTTGTTTGTCGAGACATTCCACCACAGAGACACGAGCACACACACAGAGACACAGAGAAAACTGCTAAGAGGACGCCCGAGAAAAAACTTGTCACGTCGAATCTCGTGTTATACTCTCACCCCTCTTGTAGATTCGATCAGTTTGGCCACGTCGGAGGATGATGGATTCCAAAACTGCTCCACAAAACATTCAGGATGGATTCCTGAACCTCGCGCGGCGCGAGAAAATGACGGTCACGATCTATCTCGTGAATGGCGCGAAACTTTTGGGGCGCATCAAGAGCTTCGACAAGTTCTCACTGATCATGGAAACGAGCACGCAAGAACAACTAGTTTTCAAGCATGCAATCTCGACCATATCTCAGTCGCGACGTTCGACCGGCGAACTTCGTCATCAGCCGGCCCCCGCTGCCGAACCTCCAGCCGCGCCGGCTGAAGAGACTTCCGCCTCTTGAAATCAGTTGACCCGCAACACGTCAACGCACCTATGGGCGGCGCTTTCATTACATTTGAAGGGATCGATGGCTGCGGGAAATCCACGCAGCTAAGAATGCTGGCGAGCGAACTGCGCGTGCGGGGATTGCCCGTTATCGCGACGCGCGAGCCTGGCGGCACGCCGCTCGGGCAAAAGTTGCGCACGGCGCTTCTGGATGTGAAGGAGGAGGTCGACCCGCTCACCGAGTTGCTCGTCTTTGCCGCCGATCGAGCGCAACACGTGCGCACGCACCTGCTGCCTGCGCTGGAGCGAAATCAGATCGTGCTGTCCGATCGCTACGCCGACGCGACGGTCGCCTACCAGGGCGCCGGGCGTGGCTTCAAGCCGGAACTGATCGAGGAGATCGTTCAGTTGGCTACGGACGGGCTCAAGCCCGATCTCACCTTGCTGTTTGATTTGTCCGTGGCAGACGCCGCCATCCGCACGCGCAAGCGCGTGCAAAACAAGCGGACGGACCGGCTGGACGTCGAGAAGGAAGACTTTCACACGCGCGTGCGCAACGCCTACGTAGAAATCGCGAAAGCCGAGCCAGACCGATTCCGCGTCATCGACGCGCGCGGCTCAGTGGATGAGACTCAACGACGGGTCATGAAAATCGTTGTCCCGTTTTTGGAAGAGCGGGGGTTCTTGGGGGCAGTAGCCCGACCGTCAGGAAGGGCGTGAGCTACGCACGCCGCTGGCGTGCTGGCCTGGAAGATGAGCACGCCGGAGGCGTGCGTACCCGTACTTATGTTCTCAAACCTGATCGGGAACGAAGAAGTTAAGAAATCGCTGCAGCGGTTGCTGGCGAATGGCCGCTTGCCGGGTTCCCTGCTTTTCACTGGCGAAGAGGGCGTAGGCAAGAAACTGTTCGCCCTGGAACTGGCGAAGATTCTGAATTGCAAAGCGCGTCGCGGGGTCGAGGCGTGCGCCGAATGCTCCTCATGCAAACGAATTTCTAACTCTACCTTTCCGCCTTTCAATAACGATGACGATGATAAGACTCGGTTGATTTTTAGTGAGCACGCCGACGTCGCTATGGTGCGGCCATACAAACAAATCATCCGCGTCGGACCGATACGCGAACTGGAACGTGAAGCCAACTTCCGCCCGTTCGAAGGCGCGGGCCGCCTTTTCATCATTGAAGACGCCGATTACATGAATGACCAGGCCGCCAACGCTTTGCTGAAAACGCTGGAAGAGCCTGAGCCCACCACACATCTCGTTTTAACGACAAGCAATCCGTCGGCTTTGCCCGCCACGATTCGTTCGCGTTGCCAGACAATTCAGTTTGCGCCAATTCGCGCCGGCGAAATTGAAGCCTTCCTGCGCGATTTAAAAGGCGTTTCGCCAAAGGACGCTCCGTTATTGGCCAGGACATCCCGCGGAAGTCTCGGTCGCGCATGCGCGGGCGACATCGATACGTATCGCGAGCGCCGCGAAGCGATGATGACCGTACTCGTCGCCCTCACCGTCGACGGAAATCACGCGGCGTTGTTACGTTCGGCAGAGGAATTGGCTGCAATTAAAGAACGGGATGAATACGAACAATCGCTGGACGTTTTGCAAGTTTTGATTAGGGATGCCTGGGCCCTGTCATTGGGCAGGCCGAAAGAATCGATCGTGAATATCGATTTGCTCGATCAACTTCAAACAATTGCCGCCGACCTTGGAAGTGCACAAGCCGCCGCTTGGCTTCAGCAAATCGAAGAACTCCGCGGCGCCCTCGAGGTAAACATCAATCGTAAGATTGCCAGCGATGCCCTACTACTCTCAATGTCAGAGCCGGGCCGAACTCAAGGGCCTTACGCACGCTGGAAACCCTAAAGCTCAATTCGGCAGGCTACTTGGGCGGTGGCGACTGGGCACGTGCGGAACGAACGAATGAGAAGCGCACAGATACACGTCACCATCGTCCGCGACAGTAAATAGTTTTGTTTTGCGTGGTGACAGGTTGATTCGCGGGCTAGCCGACGTTAACGAGTTCCGGCACGAAGCGGGTTAATCCTGCCTCGGGACTGGCAGCTTTGCCTTCGGCCAAAAGCTTTTCAGTCTCCATCACGAACGCTTCTACAATGTCTTCGCCGGCGACTTTGCGCATTGGCACGCCGTCCTTGAAGATCATCCCCACGCCGCGGCCAAATGTGACTCCCAATTGCGAGTCGTGCGCTTCGCCAGGACCATTCACAGCACACCCCATAATCGAAAGGTGCAGCGGTTCCTGAATATGAGCGAGACGTCTTTCAATTTCCGTCACAATCTCGACGAAGTTATCCACATCCAGACGGCCACAGGTCGGGCACGCTACCACGGTAACTCCGCGCGTGCGCAGCCCCAGCGACTTCACGATCTCCCAGGCGACGCGCACTTCTTCCTGCGGTTCGGCGGCGAGTGAAACCCGAATCGTGTCGCCGATGCCTTCGTTCAAGAGAATGCCCAAGCCGATCGATGACTTCACCGTGCCGGTGAAAGCCGTTCCTGCTTCGGTCACGCCCAGATGGAACGGATAGTCAACTTTCTCAGCCAGCAGCCTGTAAGCAGCGACGGTGCGGTGAACGTCGGAGGCCTTCAGTGAAATGATTGTGTCGGTAAAGTCGAGATCCTCGAGAATCCTGATGTGACGCAACGCCGATTCAACCATCGCTTCGGGGGTCGCCGTGCCGTACTTTTTCAGCAGGTCCTTTTCCAGCGACCCGCCGTTCACGCCAATCCGAATTGGAACCTTTTGCGCTTGGGCCGCGCGGACGACTTCGACGATGCGCTCGTGTTTTCCGATGTTTCCGGGATTCAGACGCAGCTTGTCGATGCCGGCTTCCAATGCGAGCAAAGCGAGTTTGTAGTGAAAGTGAATATCGGCGACGAGCGGAACTTCGGGGACGCGCTTGCGAATCTCTTTCAGCGCGATCGCCGCGTCGTTATCAGGCACCGCCAAGCGAACAACTTCGCAGCCGGCGCTGACCATCTCCTCGATTTGTTTGACCGTCTCATCGACGTTGGCCGTGTCGGTCTTGGTCATTGATTGAATGACCACCGGCGCGCCACCGCCGATTTGCACGTGTTTGACTTGTACTGCTCTGGTCTTACGCATCATCAATTGATGGTAGCGCCGACTTGTCGGCGCTGGCGGGACAAGTCCCGCGTCTAAACTGAATGCAATAATATCCCCTTGTTGGGCCGGGTTGGGCGGGCGAGGCT
>DATEPC010000059.1:0-1078 GCA_035273405.1 Pyrinomonadaceae bacterium
TGCGCGCGAAAAGGGCGATCTGACCGAAAACGCGGAGTACGACGCGGCGCGCGAGCGGCAGGGTTTCGTGGAGGGCCGCATACAGGAGCTGGAAGGCAAGCTTTCCGCGCTGCAGATCATCGACCCTGCGACCGTCGACGCGGCAGGCCGCGTCGTATTCGGCGCAACGGTCGAGCTCGAAGATCAGAATTCAGGCGATCGAGTCAAGTACCAGATCGTTGGCGACGACGAGGCTGACATCAAGGCTGGCTGGATTTCAGTGTCGAGCCCGATCGCCCGTGCGCTAATCGGCAAAAGCGAAGGCGACATCGCAACGGTGATAGCGCCGGCCGGCGAGCGTGAGTATGCGATCGTCTCCGTTTCGTATACCTAGTTCTCACATCATGTAGCGCTAAGTGCGTAATTACCTGCCAATTACGCGCCTACTTTTCTGCCTGGAGCGCCGTCTGTCCGCCCGCTGATTCATTTGCGCGTCAGGCTCCTGCTTATCTTCGCTTTCAGGCAGAGGTCTGAACAGCACAATCGTCTTGCCGATTGATTGCACGTTCGCGGCCGACAGCCTTTCGGCGACATCGGCGGCAATTTGAATGCGTTCATTGCGGTCGTCATTGGGGACCTTGACCTTGATCAATGCGTGAGCTGCCAGCGCACGATCGATTTCACGCAAGACCTTGTCGGTCAGGCCTGCTGCCCCCAGAAGCACCACCGGTCGCAGGGTATGCGCGCGACCTTTTAACGTCTGGCGTTGCGCGGAAGTAAGTATCAATTCAGGCATTCGCGTTGTGAAAGTTGCGACGTGGATTTCGCAGCGTCGTATTGAAGCATTTAGCTCAGAAATTCGCCCATTTTTGAGCACCGGCGGTGGGACGGAAGCCGCTCGTCGGCCTTGCCGGATCGTACATCCCGGGTATTTAAGAACCGCTTCAGGGGGTCGTTACCCAGTTGTGCACAGGAGTCCGTTTGCCATGAAGAAACAAGAAATAGCCGGCTTTACGCTGATCGAGGCAATGGTCCTCGTCGCGGTGCTCGGCATTCTGGCGGCAATCGGCGTTCCGAATTATTCCCGCTACGTGACGCG
>DATEPC010000060.1:0-11608 GCA_035273405.1 Pyrinomonadaceae bacterium
ACTTCGGGAAAGATGACCAGGCTGTTCACTTCACGATTGCCGTACTTAACCTTCACCCATTCGCGGTGCCGCGGAGACTTTGCGAGTTGTGCCTTCGCCCAATCCTGAGTTACCTCGGGCACGTTCGCGACGTCCGCCACAGGCGAGTGATGATGCGCGTCCATGTGCTGGGCCGCGGCGCGCTCAACCATAAACAAAGCTGACAGCGCTATCGCAAGCGTCACCGGAAGGATGAGAATCCGCCGGGAGATTCTGGTGTTGTGCGTTTGCATGGTTCGTGTTCAGTTACCGCTTGAATCTTCCTCCGACAAAATATTTCTGCCAATTTTGGTAGCCTTCGCGATACCCGCGCAGAAAGCCATCGCGATAAGCCAGCTTGTATGCATCGCGGCTGCCTTTGCTGGAACGATAGCCATCGGTCCCGGCCTTGTAAAAGTGCGAACGTTCCGGATCGTACGTCTGTCCGCGCCGGCCATCGTTCGCGCCTGTGTAGAGCCCGTCGTTGTAACCGCGATCGTAAGCGCTAAGACTGTCGTCCTGATCGTAATCAGGATAACTAGCCGGACTGTACGAGACGGTGTCGTCGTAAGTCGGCGCCTGATAACACTCATCGCCGCGATAATGACGATGGCCGCGCCGATCTCCAGGGCGATCCCGCCAACGGCCCCGATCGCCGTCCCGATCACGATCTCGTCCGTCTCGACCACCTCGATTACCGCCGGCACTGCCTCCGGGATTGCCGCTAACGGGATTGTTGCCGCCCGGACTAGAGCTGTCCGGAGTTAATGGGCGCGTGCGCCCGGGAACTACTATGTCACCCGACTCAGTTTCAATCACACGATCGCGACGATTGCCGCTGCCATCACCGGGCATTGTTCCGCGTACCCGGCCGCCCTCTTCGATAGCGGGGCGGTCGTCGCCGTTTCGGCGATTGTCGTTATTGCCTCTCGACGACCCGCCGTCGTTGTTCCGGCTACCGCCGCTGTTCGGGGCTGGATCAGAGCGCGGTGATCCCGCCGAAGGGCTTGATGGCGGTTCAGAACGTGGTGACTCCGCGGGGGGACTGGCAGGTGGATCATTTCTCGGACTCTCCGCGGGCGGGCTCGGTGGTGAATCATTCCTCGGACTCTCCGCTGGCGGGCTCGGTGGATCATTCCTCGGACTCTCCGCGGGCGGGCTCGGTGGTGGTTCAGGTCTGCTTTCAGAGGGTGGACTCGGAGGAGCAGGTTTTGAGTCCTGTGCCCAAGCGATTGCCGGCGTCAAAAACGCGACGCAAAACAGAACTGCCGGTAACAAACTTAGCCTGACGGCGAGTGATTTCATGCGCACCTCCCTGGCTTAGCGACACAACTTCAATTGTCGAGGAGAGCTGATGCTGGATAGAGCCGCGATTATACCCCTCCGCTCGCAGCGCGCAACACGAAAGTTAAGTACCCCAACTACTATCCCCGAACGTTGAGGCCGAGCGCGCGCATCCGTCGCATCACACTTCAAGTCCAACGGATCGCATCAACTCCAGAGCATTGCTTCTTTGTAGCACACCCGCACGCAGTAAATAGTCAAAGGTCATACGGCCCGCTTCGAGATGATCTTCGAAGTGAACGTTCTTCGCCTGGCTGGGCAGCTCTTCGACAATACGGGTCAGCGCCAGATCGTGTGTTGTAACCAAACCAATCGCCCCACGTTGAATCAAGCCACTTACGACACCTTCCGCGCCAATTCGACGGTCATGCGAGTTCGTTCCATGGAGAATCTCGTCCAAAAGGAATAGTACGGGTAGCGTGCCGCCCGTCAATGTCACGATCTGGCGCAAGCGAGTGATCTCGGCATAGAAGCGCGAAGCTCCAGCCTGGAGTGAATCCTGAATCCGAATCGATGCCCCCACCTGAAGCGGCGAAAGACGCAAGCGAAGCGCGCGTACCGGGGCGCCGGCGTGGGCCAGAATAGTATTAGTGCCTACAGTGCGTAGTAACGTACTCTTGCCCGACATATTCGAGCCGCTGACAATGAGGACAGCGGGACTGTCTGACAAGAAAAGATCCGTACGTACAGTGCGAGCTTCGGGTAACAACGGATGACCAAGCCCTTCACCTTCAAAGCGCGCTTCACCATCTATCAACTCGGGAAAAGGATCGTTTGGATGCTCGTAGGAGTAACTGGCCAGAGAGCTGAGCGCCTCGAGCTCACCCACGGCGGCCAACCAATGAGCTACTGCCGGCCCGGACTTCTGGCGCCACTTCTCAATCGCAATTGCGCACTGCAGAGGCCAAAGTAAGATGGCCGAGATTAAGGCGAAGAACATATTGCGCCGAGAGTCGAGCAGGTCGATCAAAAGCTTGAGCCTCGCGATCTGCTCCGAAGGAGGCTGACCATCGACATTAAGTGCAGCGCGCAAGTGCACGAGTCTGGGACTTAAGAAGCTCTCACGCTCGAGCCGCCGCAAGACCTCAGTGAGTAAGCCCAGCTCTCGCCCTGGACCAGCAATCCCCTCGATGACCTCGTTTACCCTCCTACGCAGACTGAATGCGAAGACCTGACCCGCGGTAAGTGCTGCCAGAAATGGCAGCCAACTGAAACCGGCGATCCACAGGATCACAGTCACCACTGCGAGGAGGGCCAACGCCGTTGCGCCCCAACGAATGGCGCTTGAAATGACCCACGGCGGCGCAGCCGCCCAATGAGTAAGTGCTTGAGCCTCGGAACCGGTATGGACACCTTCGCCGAGAAGCGCCAGGTCCTCGCGAAGATTAAGGCGAGGTCGAAGCTCGACTACGGCTTCCTGTCGCGCACGCACAACATCAGGCGGTGAGGGCATCAGCAGCCACTCGGCCAGCGTCTCTTCCCCAACTTGTGTGCGAGCGCATGAAAGCAGTTCAAAAAGTGAGCCGCTGCCGAATAGATCCAAATCGCGCGCATAAGGGTGCGAGTCCGTCAGGAAGCGTTCGCCGGTCGCTCCTGTTCCCGCCCAACGATCTTCCAGCCGCTCTAGTCCCCGCTGGTAGAGCGCAGCGGCACGTTCGCAGCGGCGACGCTGTTCGGCTAAGCGCTGTTGAGTCGGAGCCAAAGCCAGGTAACCCAAGACAGGCAAAAGGAGCCACCAGAACGAGAGTCCACTAATGACGAACCAGGTTAGCAACAAAAGCGCGGCTACCATGCCGAGGCGGGCGATCCCGACCTGGCGAAAGCGTTTCATGAGCGACGCCGCTTCAGCCAGGCGTGCCTCAATCCGACGCGCATATTCAACACGTGGTTCCGTCGTTGGTTGTTCCATCGAGGCGTTTAGGTTGAACAATCCGGGATCTATCCGCGAACGTTGATGCCAAGCGCGCGCATCCGCCGGTAGAGGTGACTGCGATCGATGCCCATCAGTTCGGCCGCGCGCGAGACGTTGCCGTCGGCTTCATCGAGTTTCCGCTGAATGAACTCACGATGATACGCGTCGCTGGCTTCCTTGAAAGACGGAAAGCGGTAGGAAGAGGCAGGTGGCTCAGCGCTGCCGAACGCAGGCAAGTCTTTCACGCCGACGCGATGGTTTGTGTGCATGATCACGATCCGTTCGACGGTATTGCGTAGTTCGCGCACATTCCCCGGCCACGAATAGCTTTGCATTGCTTCGATTGCCGCTCGTTCGAAACGCGGCGGCTTCTTCGCGTAGCTTTTTGCGAACCGCTCGTTGAAATGCTCCACGAGCGATGGCACATCTTCCAGGCGTTCGCGCAAGGGTGGCACTTCGAACGGGATGACGTTCAAACGAAAGTACAAGTCACTGCGGAAAGAGCCCCTCTCAATCTCTTCATCGAGTTTCTTGTTCGTCGCCGCAATCACCCGCACGTCAACGCTGACCGGTGTATTGCTGCCGACCGGCTCGAATCTCTGTTCTTCAAGCACGCGCAGGACTTTGGCCTGCACGTTCGCGCTCATGTCCGAAACTTCGTCAAGAAAGAGCGTCGCGCCGTCGGCCAGTTCGAACTTCCCCTTCTTCGCCGCGGTGGCGCCCGTGAATGCACCCTTCACATGACCAAACAATTCGGACTCGATCAACTCTTCGGGAATTGCGGCCGAGTTAATTTCGATGAAGGGCGCCGCGGCGCGACGCGACTGCGCATGAACGGCGCGCGCGACCAACTCTTTACCGACGCCGGACTCGCCTGAGATAAGCACGCGGCCATCGGTCGGCGCGACCACGGCGATCTGCTTTCGCAGGGCGCGCATCGTGACCGACTCGCCAATCATTGCGTACTCTGCTTTAAGTTCGGCGGACAGCGATTGATTTGTGATTTCGAGCTGCCGCTGACGCAACGCATTGCGCACCGTCAACACCGTCTTTTCGATCGAAAGCGGCTTCTCGATGAAATCGAACGCGCCGAGTTTCGTGGCGCGCACCGCGGTCTCAACATTTCCGTGACCTGAAATAATAACGACCGCCGCGTCACAGTTGGCCTCGCGCATTTTCTGCAAGGTTTCGAGCCCGTTGATTCCGGGCAGCCACACGTCGAGCAGCACGCAGCCGTAGGCGCGCTTGCCGACGGCTTTCAAACATTCTTCGCCGGTCGCGACGGTATCGGGCGCGAACCCTTCGTCGCGCAGGACAGCGCTCAACGATTCGCGAATGCCGCGCTCGTCATCAACAATGAGAATGGATTCGGACATTGGGTCTTTGGTCTTTGGTCTTTGGTATCGGGTATCGGGTATCAGTTATCGGTTATCAGGTACCGGGTGTCGGGTGTCGGATAACGATTTCCGACCAAAGACCTGAGGCCAAAGACCAAAGAACTAAGTCCCAACCGGTATTTCAATCACGAACCTTGCGCCTCGCGGTATGTTGTTCTCCGCATGGATACGGCCGCCATGCTCGCTGATGATGCGCTGCACGATCGCCAACCCGAGACCCGTGCCGCGGCCTCGCGTTGAAAAGTACGGCTGAAAAAGTCGCTTGAAATCCGCGGCAGGAATTCCTTCGCCGCTGTCGGCGACTTCGGCAGTGATGGTTTCGCGCGCCGCGTCATATCGGGTTTCGATCGTCACCCGTCGCTCGCCTGAATCGGTAAGCGCTTCCAGGCCATTATCGATTAAATTCACAAACACCCGCTTCATCTGTTCAGCATCGGCCATTGCCGAAGGCAGTTCTGACGCAAGTCGCAGCTCTAAGTCTGCTCGATCCAGACGATCTTCGTACAACGAAGCCGCTTGCCGAACAACGTCGTTAAGATCGATGTTGGATTTTTGCGCATCCGGCATGCGCGCAAACCTCGAAAACTCGTCGACCAGCGACTTCAAGCCGGCCACTTCGCGTGTGATCGACGTAGTACATTCTTCAACCACGCGCTTCAATTCGTCATCATGAACGCCGGTTGAAAGACCGTTGCCATTCGGGCCGTCCTGGCCATTCGCGCGCACCCCGAACTGGCGCGCGATGCGTTCAGCCGAAAGCTGAATCGGCGTCAGTGGATTCTTGATTTCATGCGCTATGCGACGTGCCACTTCACTCCAGGCTGCCGCGCGTTGCGCGGTTAACAGTTCGGACAAGTCATCGATCACCAGGACTACGCCGCTATTGCGGCCCGCCAAAGGGCCGAGCGCAGTCGCGGTCAATGCAACCGGCAGAGAGTTAGCCGCGGAACCACGAGTCAACTGGCTCTGCTCGGCGGCGCGGCCGGCTCGCCGCGCGCGTTTGATCAATCTTTCAAGGACCGTTCGATCTTCGTTGCTCAACAAACTTGAAAGCTTCGCCCAGGCAGGTGGCGCTTCCGTTAACCTGAGGATCGACGTGGCAGCTGCGTTGATCGTGGTGACGCAATCCGATCTGTCAAGGGACACGACCCCGGTTGAGAGCGAATTCAAAACGGTCTCGATATAGTTGCGGCGTTCCTCGATCGCCTGGTTCTTTTCTTTCAACGTCGCGGCGCCGGCGTCGATCCGTCGCCGGTTCTCTTCCAACTCCGCGGTCATCTGGTTGAACGAGTCGGCAAGCAAAGCCAACTCGTCGTCGGCGGGAGTGTTGACGCGGTGCGACAGATTGCCGCGCGCCACTTCTCTTGACGCGGCAGCCAGCGACCTAATCGGCGCCGCCAGCCCGCGCGCAAGGTGAATCGCCACCCATGTCGAAGCGAACACCAGCAACAGCGTCATCAATCCGAGCGTTGACAACCCGAGCAGACGGACCTTTCGTTGTCTTTGCACCAGATGCTGATATTCGCTCTGTGAGCCGGCGATAGTGTCGTTGACGTCAGCGTCGCTGAACCGGCGCGGCACAAAAATCAAACGCGTCGAGTCGGTCAGCGGCACGGCCGCCGCATCGAAGCCTTTTGCATCCGACAGTTCGGAATTAGCTGAGTTCGCGTCCTGCCTCGCGCTCCCCATCACGCGTGCCAGCTCAGCCCTTTGCGAATCCGAGATTCGCGCGGCGCTGGCGGCGATGCTTTCCCCTGAATTCGAAACGATCTCAACTGCGGTCAATTCGCCAGTGTCCCGCAACTCGTCCAAAATCGCTTGCCATTCGGCCTGCGGCTTTTGCCGAATTGCCGTTGCCAGCAGCGTCGCTGTTTCGCGCAATCGTTGACTTTGCGCGGCGGATATTTCGCGTTGTTGCTGGCGCACACGCTCAACCACATTTTCGGGCAATCGTCCCATCCACTTTTCGACTGAGCGATTCAGAAACAGGTACGAGAACGCGGCCATCGCCGTAATCGGAAGCAGGCTCAGGCCGATGAAATAAACCAATAGCCGTGTTTGAATCCGCGAGCCCGGCTGGCGCGCGTGGCGCTCGCGACGCAGCCGCAAGAGGCTGCGCAGCAAGATGAAGGTGAAGACGAAGAAGGCTACGAAATTCAGCGTGGACAGCGCGTACAACAGCAGCGTATCGGCGCCGGTTTCCGCCGGAACGAAGGCCCACAAATTGAACAAGCCCTGGGCCGCAATCAGCCCAAGCAAAACCACGACGATAGTGCCGAGCAGCCACGCGCGAACACGTGTTTGACGCGCTCGATCAATTTCGCCGCCGGCATTTTGATCGGATTTGTTCACAGACTTCCCAGGGGTTGTGACTGGCGCAAAGTTTAGCACAAGCCCTCGCTCGCGGGCCGTTCAAGGCTGGCGGCCGGCGATGCAATGCTAGAATGCGTCGCGCATGGAAGTTCGCAATTTTTTTGTCGGTGACGACGGCCATCTTCGCAGCGGCTGGCGCGCGACGTTTTTTATCGCCGCGTTTTTGGTGGTTGGGAAGTTATTTGAAGTAGCGGCCGCACTGCTGACTTCATTGACGGGCGGGATGCGCACGGGTATCTGGGTCTCAACGTGGCCCTTTCTGATCGGCTCGCTTGTGCTGTTAAGCGCCGCAACATTGGTCGGCTGGGGCTGCGGCGCAGTCTTCGAGGAGCTGCCATTTCGTAGTTTCGGCTGGTGGCCGCATCGGGGGTGGTTACGGAACGTGGCACTCGGTTCACTCATCGGCGCGGCTTCGCTATTCCTGGCGGCAGGGATTACCGCGGCAACCCGAGGCATTAGATTCAGCTTTAATATCAGTCCGGCTACAACAATCGGAAAGACAGCGGTTGTCGCCCTCATCGTTTTCGTCATCGCCGGAGCCGCCGAAGAGGCGCTCTTTCGCGGCTATCCCTTACAAACTTTTACGCGCGCCAAATTGGCTTGGATCGGCGTGCTGATAACGTCGGTGCCATTTGCCGTTGCGCATCTCTATAACCCAAACGTCAGTCGCGGCTTCACTTTCGCTAACACAGTCTTTGCCGGAGTTTGGCTCGCAGTCGCGTACCTGCGCACACGAAGCCTGTGGTTTCCGCTTGGTTTGCACTGGTCGTGGAATTGGACTCAGGCTGCGCTGCTCGGCATTCCTGTCAGCGGCATCGATCGAATTGCTCCGGCGCCGCTGCTGCACGCCATGAACGCCGGCCCGGATTGGCTAACTGGCGGCGCCTACGGTATCGAAGGCGGCGCGGCGTGCACTGCAGCGTTGATCTTTTCCACGATTGTTGTCTGGCGTACCAAGCTGGTTTCAACCGCGGAAGATCCTTCGTCACAATCGAAAGTGGCGTCAGCCGCCCCGACTCAGTAGAATGGTCAGCATCGTATGAAGCTGTTTACCATTGAAGAAGCGAATTCTCTTCTCGGAGACGTGCGGCCGATCGTGGAAAAGATTCAGCGCGCGCATCGGCGACTGGGGACTTTTCAGAGAGCCGCGAAGCACGCCGCCGAAGGAGCCGAACAGGGAGGCGGAGGTCTGCCCAACGGCGAACACTACGCTCAACTCCTGCTTGATTTGTCCGTGGGAGCCGGTGACCTTGAATCTCTTGGGATTCAGTTAAAAGACTACAACCACGGATTGATTGATTTTCCATCGATGCGCGACGGCCGCGTGGTTCTGCTGTGCTGGAAAGCTGACGAAGGCGACAACATCGAATGGTGGCACGATGTCGAATCCGGTTTCGCTGGCCGGCAGCCCCTCTAGCGATCACCTCACCGCCCTTTGACGCCCACTAAAGGCCTTTCCAGCGACCTAACCCAACTCTAACGGCTGCTATATTTTCTGATTGACGACTTAAAGTACAACTGTTAGTATCGGCGGCGAAAACGGTTGCGGGTTTGGGCTGCCCACCTTTGCCCGTCCGGTTTCGCGTTGCATCGCGGGTGTTGCCGCGATGTTGGACGTACTAAGAGGAGTTTTGGTTCCTGCCCCATAACGTCTTAGGTCCCTCAAAATGCAGAAAACTCTGACCGAACCGTCGAATCAGGCAGGCGTCACAATTGCGAGTCACACCACGGCGCGATCATCAACTCAACCGACTGAGGCCGAGTCCAATTCAACCTTGATTGAATTCCCCGGCTCGCGAAGCATTCCGGAGTGGCGAAAGCGTCTAAGCCAGCGCGTGCGCGAGGTCCAGGAACTGAAAGCCCGCGAAGCCGCTGAAGAGGAAGCGGTGTTGCGCGCGGCCGCAACCGTCATGTGCTCACTGCCATCCGGGCAACTTGAACTGGTTCCCGATGTCGCACAAGCGCCATTGAATCCCATTGTGTCGAAGGCTTTAGAACGCGTGGATCGCGCGCGCCGGGCCGAGCATCTCTCAACCGGAGTTCGAGCGACAGCAGCAGCGCCCGCGTTTGCGCCCATTGAGGAAGAAACACCTGCACCACTCGCAGCGCCGGTTGAGGCGAAAACTAAACTGACAATCGTTGCTCCGACCGTCGCGTCTGAACCCGTTGACGTTGCGCCTGAACCCGTTGAGCTTGCGTCGGATGATGAGCCGGCAATAACTCCGAGTGTTGCCGCTGAAGAAGTAACTCCGATCGTTGCCACCGAAGAAGTGACCGAAAAGCCGAAGCGGGTGAAAGTTATTTCGCCCAGTGTCGAGGACGCGGCTTTATCTTATCTCGAGACCTGTCTTTCAGTGCCGGCCCATTCCACTGACACCCGCAAAGACATGCCGGGTCTCACCCGGCGCGCGTTTGTAGGTCTGATCGATCTAATACTGATAGCGCTGATGGTTTCGCCGGCAGTGGCCGCCCTTCGAGCTGCCGCGGTCGATTGGTCAAATCCGCGCATCGTCGGTCTGATGGTCGGAATCACAGCCGCAACGATGTTTGTTTATCTCACCATCTCAATTGCATTAACCGGACGCACTCTGGCGATGCGTTTGTTGCGCGTTCGAACGATAGACGAGCGCACGGGCCTCATCCCAACCGGCGGTCAATCCATCAAACGCGCGCTCGGTTACATTTTCTCGCTGGCTCTCTTCGGCCTCGGGCTCGCGTTCGCATTCATCGACCGCGACAGCCGGCCGCTTCACGATCGCTTTTCCAAGACAATCGTCATTCGTAATTAAATTGGAGTGCTGCGGCGAAGGAGCCGCAGTACTGACGAGCGTAGTCCCGTCTTGTGATACCTTCACTGCTCGATGGACGACGCGACTATCGCCGCCGTAGTTTCTGAGATCGCGCCTCTACTCATCGGCCGCGCCCCGGGAAAGCTCTTCCAACTTACGCATCAGTCCGTTGCAATTGATTTCGCCCTTCGTGAACACGGGTACCTTTTCATAACCGTTGAGCCGGCCGCACCTCGTCTGTATCTGATCAAGCGACGCGTCCGGGACCTGGAAAAGGCTTCAGTGCCAACGACACAATTTTCACTGAGCCTGCGCAAGGAGCTGGCGCGTAAGACCGTGACAAGCGTCGAGAAGGTGCCCACCGATCGTGTCGTAACGATCAAGTTTGACGGCGCGGATGACTTAGGTCAGCAAACGCGCCTCATGCTGATTGCGCAACTGACGGGTCGATCAGCGAACCTTTTTCTATTGAACGACGAAGGCGTCATTACTGGACGCCTCAAAGAAACCAAAGGCGTTGGACAAACCGTCGGTGAGAAGTATCAGCCACCGAGGAGCGGCGCCACTCACAGTGCCGCGAAATCTAATGTTAAGAGCCTGGGGCTGAGCGACCGCGAGTCATTGTCGGATGTGCTCGATCAGCATTACACCTCACTCGAGGAGAGTCGCGGGTTAGAGTCACAACTCGCGGCCGCGCGCGCCGAACTTCAAAAAGAAATCTCGCGACGCAGGAAACTGCTGAAGAAACTCGAGCGCGACCTCGAGGGACATTCAGATGCTGAACAGCACAAACAAATTGGCGACCTGTTGCTTGCGAATGTTGCCACTGCAAAGCGAGTTGGAGGCCGGCTGAGACTTACTGACTATTTCGCGGAAGGCGCGCCGGAAATTGAGATCGAAGTTGATGAGAAGCTGACCGTGCCCGAAGAAGCTTCACGCCGCTTCGAACTCTACTCGCGTTCAAAGCGAGCTCGAGTCCAAATAGCCAATCGAATAAAGCAGGTGAAGGTGGAACTCGCCGAGCTAGCGACGAAGCGTGAAGACCTTGAGGTAGCCTTTCAACAGTCAGCAACAAGCATATCTTCGTCCGAGCAGCGGACGTTAGAAAGTAGCCCGGCGCTTCAGCGCTGGGATCGCCGGCGCCCCTCTTCCGCCCAAGCCCGCGAAGCGGGCGACAGAAAGCACAGAGTACCGGGCGCGCGTCGCTACCTTTCATCTGACGGTTACGAGATCCTGGTCGGTCGCGCGGCGCGCGATAACGACAACCTAACTTTCAAAGTCGCAAAGCCAAACGACCTTTGGCTTCATGCTGCCGACTATCCGGGCTCGCACGTCATCGTCCGCAATCCGACACGCAAAGAGATTCCGCAGCGAACCCTCATCGAAGCCGCTCAGCTCGCAGCTTACTCGTCACAAGCCAGTAAAGACCCGAAGGTTGACGTGCACTACACTGAGCGCAAGTTTCTTTCAAAACCAAAAGGCAGCGCCGCGGGCCTCGTGCGCATGTCGAGATTTAAGAACATTGTAGTTAAGCCGGCGGAAGCGATTGAACGCGTGTTTTAGGCGTGCTTTAGGAATCGCTCAGACCTGTGTGATTTAGCGGCAGTTCGATTGTGAATTTAGTTCCCTTCCCGCGTTCACTTTGCACGTCGATGCTGCCGCCGTGCAGATCGATAATTTGCCGCACGATCGAAAGCCCAAGACCGGTACCGCGTTTCTTGGTGGTGAAGAAAGGCTCGAACAGACGGCTGACAGTCTTCTCGTCCATTCCGGCT
>DATEPC010000061.1:0-5380 GCA_035273405.1 Pyrinomonadaceae bacterium
CTGAGGGCCGCCGCTACCTGTTGAATGATCTCAAGCGCGCGCCCGATCGTCAGCGAATCTGCCTTCAACAAATCAGCGAGTGTCTGGCCCTTCACCAGTTCCATCACGATGTAGGGCTCGCCCTCTTTTGTCTCGCCGTAATCGTGAATCGTGGCGATATGCGGGTGTGACAATGCCGACACGGCGCGCGCTTCGCGCAGAAATCGCGTGCGAAAGTGCTGCTCGTTTTGTCCGGGTTTGATCGTGAGGGTCTTGATCGCAACGCGCCGCCCGAGCACGGTGTCTTCCGCCACGTACACGACGCCCATGCCGCCTTCGCCGATCTTTTCGATGACACGATAGTGCGAGATGGTCTGGCCGATCATGTTGGTTGCGATGCGCCCGGCTAAGTTGCGGAACTCGTGACGTTGGGTCGGAACGACTTAGGAACCACTCGCATTGTGGGACAAAGCGGTAGTGATTTCAAGAGTTACGCGCATCTGCGAAAAGTCTGGAGTGGCGTGCGTGGCGATGTGATAAGCTCTGCGCGGAAAGCGAGAAAAAACCGTGCGACGACGCAAGATCGATGGCTGTCCAATCGCGGGCGCGCTGCAACTGATCGGCGATAAGTGGACGCTTCTGGTTGTACGCGAGCTTTACGCGCGGCCGAAGCGCACGACTGAGCTGCTGGAAGAACTGCACCCGATTAGCAGTCGCACGTTGATGGGCCGTCTAAAAGAGATGGAGCAGGACAAAATCCTCCTGCGGGTGAATTACGGCGGCCTCCCTCGCCGAGTCGAATATGAACTCACTGAGCGTGGACGGCGTCTTGTACCCTTGCTCGACGCGTTGATGAAGACGGGCCAGGCGCTCGACTGTAACCATTGCGAGGATCGCAAAGAGCAGCTGGGTTACTACTGCGACTTTTGTCCAAACGTCCGCACCGAAAACGGCCACATCGAGATGGACGAGCGAGACTTCGACCGCAACATCGCACCGCTCCCATCCGAACCTGCGTCTCCGCCACCACGACGTCCGAAAGACGACATTGTGTTGTTGTAACTGAGGAGGCGCGCGCTGCTTTGTTACATCAAGAGCTACGTGCCGCACTCCGGACATCGCGCGCCGGTGATCGAGAATCTTTATAAGAAGGTGAACGGCACGCTCGACGGACTGGACGACAAGATCGGAGGGCGGTTTTCTTCAGCGGCCCCCACGCCATCTGCTTCACCTACTCCACAACCAGAATCCTAACCTTGCAACAGGAGGTGCAGGAAACGGCAAAAGTTGACACCAGCTTTGTCGGGAGTATAGTCCTCGCCATCAACAGCCCTTCCGCTCACATCATTGGATGTCTTCGGTAGTCAGCCTCCTAATCAACAAGCCTACGTTTCGCTAAGAAGAATTCATGACAAAGAGTTTGTGGTTACTCGGATTTTCAATGCATTCAGGGGTCTCCCGATGAGAAGTCATAACAAGAGAGTTCTACTTTTTATAGTTGTTAAGGAACCGCCTCCAGCGGAGACAACACCCGGCGATCCTACTTCGGCGGCGCCTTCTTGTGAATCATAAAGTAGAGTTGATTCGCCAGGCCGAGGTTGATTGGCTTTAGGATCTTGTACTCCGCTTCGGCGTCCTTTTTCTTGCCGCTCATCAAGTACGCCACGCCAAGATTGAAATGCGCGCCGGCGTAATCAGACTTAAGCCGGATCGCTTCCTTGTGCGCTGCGATCGCTTCGTTCCATTTCTTTAACTGGCCGTAAGCGAATCCCAGATTATTCTGCGCTGCGGCCCAGTCCGGCTTGAGCTCTGTGGCTAGTTTGAATTCTGCAACCGCGTCATTTTTCTGCTTCTCTGCGAGCGCAGTGTCCGTCTGCTTCCACTTGCTGAACGTGAGCCCCAGGTTGAAGTGAGCTTCAGGCATTTTCGGATCGAGCTCGATCGCTTTCTTCAACGGAGGGATTGCTTCCGCAAATCGGCCCAGGTTGTTGTAAACCCAACCGAGGTTGCTGTGCGCCTCTGCGTAATCCGGCTTCAGTTGAATAGCTCGCTTTAGCGGCGCTTCCGCTTCACTCCAACGCCGGCTCTTGCCGAGCGCGTAACCCATGTTGTTGTTCGCTTCGGCATCGTCCGGCTTCAGGCGAATGACCTGGCGGTAAGCTTCGGCGGCTTCGGGATACTTGCCCAGCTTGTCGTACATCCATGAAAGATTTGTGTAGGCCTCTGTGTAGTTTCCCCGGTAACGAACGGCCAGTTTGTATGCTTCGGCCGCCTCAGGGAACTTCTCCTGACGCCGGTATGCGTCGCCGAGGTTGTTGTGCGCTTCGGCGTATTCAGGTTTGACGTTCAGCGCTTGTTTGTAAGCCGCAATCGCTTCGTCGAACTTGTTCGCGTTGTATGCCGCGACACCCTGGTCGTAATAGATGAGGCCCAACGACTCGCGTGCAGGAGAATTCTGCGGTGCGAGTTCGAGCGCTTTCTGAAGTGGGGCAATCGCTTCCGCGTCACGATCAAGTTTTATGTATGCATTGCCGAGCGCAACATAAGCATCCGCCCAGTCCGGCCTCAGTTGAATCGCCTGGTTTGCGGCGGCGATGGCCTCGTCGTAACGACCCAGGTTGAAATACGCTTCGCTTAGGTTCAGATGCGCTTCGGGGAAGTCCGGCTTTTGACGTAGCGCGCGTTTGTAAAGGTCGATGGCTTTCTCGTATTGACCGGCATCGAAAAGATCGTCGCCCTGATTGTTCAGCTCGTCCGGGCCGCCGACGCGTCGCGCGGCGCCGCCGAGCGGCTTAGTCGATTCAAGTCCGCGATCGCCGGTGCCTGACGTGCTGCTGCCCTCCGCCGGTCGCGTGCTTTCCGTGCGTGTTCGATCAGGTCGAGACGTCGAAGCGGTCTCACGTTGCGGCTTACTGACTTTCGTTGTGCGGGCGACCGTTTTCTTTTCGGGGCGCTTCGCATGATGCGAGACGGTTTTCGGTGCGGTGAAAACGCCGCGGCCGGACCGTGATTCAACTTCCGCCGCGCTGGCGAGTTCGGCGCTTGAGCCGCCTGTGATGTCCTGCGCCAGAGAACCTGTGGAAAGCGGCAACCCTGAAACCGCAAGCGCGATGAACGCCGCGGCTAACCTGGAATTAATTGAGCTGGAGGTTTTTTTCATAGTGCGCCCGGCGATTGTTCTGCTGCTGGTGCGGGAAAAGTCTACTGTGACCGGCCCTCGGCCACAAGTTTTAGACTCGTCAAGACCGAGCTTGCGTTTGCCGGCTCGCCAACATTAAATGAGTGCATGAGTTGTCCACTGCGAGTAATCGCCAGAATCGCCGCCGTTTTAATGATATTCGGCACTTCATTTGGTGGTCAGGATTTTCTGCCTTCCGCCCCACCCGACAGGACTCTCATTTACACGCTGGATGAACGGAACGCCTTAACGCCCCTTGCATTCGAAACGGCCCGAACCCCGCTCAAAGTGACCGAGAAAGCGAAGAGCACGAAGACCAGCTACATCGAAATAGCCGGTGAACATTCGTCAAAGACTCTGTCGACAGCACCGCGGATTTTTCTGTTCACGAGCGAGCGCCAGGGCAGTCATCCGCCGTTCATTGTTTGGCTGACCCCGAAACGCGGTGCGCGTAGGGCAACGGCTATTGCCCAATCCGGCATGACCGGATTTGCGATCGATTCAGGACAAATCGTTAAGCCGACCATCCGCGTGCTGGAAAAATTCGGCAACGAGGTTTTCATGGAGCTGCGGCCGCGGACTTCGCTTGTGCCCGGTGAATATGCGATTATTGGCGACGACTTGACGCGCATTGCGACGTTTCGAGTTTCAACCGAAGCAATCCGTTGAGTCAGGAGTTGTTGGAGAAATGCCCGAACAGTCGAAGTTGTCAACAGTGAATCACGGATCGCGGACAGGATTCTGGCCGGCGGTGGCGATCTTTTTGATTTGTGCGGCTGCCGTTTTTGGTTTGGCTGGATGCAATTCCGGCGATCAAACAAGCGGTAGCGGGGTGGCGTCCTCGAGTCCGGCAATTAACACCAATCCTGCGCGTTCTACCGCGCCGACGAGAATCGTTCCGGCTGGTCCCGTCGCGCTGTCACAAGAAATTCGCGACACGAAGGTTAAAACGCTCGATGGCGGCTCGCTGAAACTTTCCGATTATGACAACAAAGTTGTGGTCGTGAATATTTGGGCGACGTGGTGCGGGCCTTGTCGGCAGGAGATGCCGGATCTGGTGAAGCTCAACCAGGAATATAAGTCCCGCGGTTTGGTCGTGCTGGGACTGGCGACAACTTACAACGAGCGGGATGATCCCGAACACGTCAAAAAGTTCATCAAGACGCAGAATGTAGATTACAAGATTCTTTGGGATGACGGCGCGTTGGCGGGTCCGCTGGTGCAGAGTGTGAACGGCCGTAGCGTCATTCCGCAGAGTTTTATTATTTCGCGTGATGGAAAGATCGTGAAGCACTTCTCAGGTTTCAACGCGTTGTCGACGCCTACGCTGATGCGACAGGCAGTCGAAGAGGCGCTGAACGACAAAAGCAAAGCTTAAGAAGGGTAGCAGGAACGTAAAGCCACCTGCCTCAGCAGGTGGTTTTGCTTTTGAAGCTGAACAGGATTCTGAACGTGAGTACCGAAGTCAAACAAAAACTCCAGGGCGAACTCGACCAGTTGGAAAGCGAGTTGTTCGTGCACTTGCCGAAGGAGATCAAACGCGCGCGCGAGTTTGGCGACCTGCGTGAGAACTCTGAATATCAAACTGCCCTGCAACGACAAACGATGGTCAAGGCCCGCATCCGTGAGCTTCGCCAAAGACTCAGCGAGGTCGCTTCAATTGATCTGTCGAAGATTTCACGTGACAAAGTGGGTTACGGCTCGGTCGTGGTCCTCTATGACGGCGAGCGCGAAGAAGAGGTGACTTACCGCCTGGTTACGCCGGAAGAAACCGATCCAACGGCGGGTTTGATTTCCACAGTGTCGCCCGTCGGTCGCAGCCTGATGGGCAAAGAGGAAGGCGACGAAGTGACGGTGACGACGCCCGCCGGCTCGCGCACGTTCGAGATCAAGAGCCTCAAGACGCTGCATGATGAGAATAAGGCTGAATAGAACGATTTCTGGCTAAGGATCCGCGCCACCGGGTAGCCCCTAACAGTCTTATAATTACCTCATCTTTCAGTACTTATTTCATTGAACCATCCCGCAAAACATACTACACTGTGCGTCCTCGCGAGGGGGTTCCTAGTCAGCCGAAGCGCCTGCCGGCACGGCCCGGAGAAAAAATACAAACGATGCCAATTTCCCGGCGAATCTTTATTAAGACAGCATCCCTTGCTGCAATCACGGCCGCCACTGTCGGCAAATCAACCCTGACGGTCCTGGCGCAGGGCGGTGCCACGG